>CAZZJU010000103.1:0-5733 GCA_964654805.1 uncultured Thermotogae bacterium
CCGGCCTGGCGCTCACCATGCTCATCCTGCGCTGGGGGTACGGGAACGTCACGGTGTGCGAGCACCGGGGAAAGGCTTTGCGCGAGATCGTCCCCCGCGGTGACATCGTCATTGCCTGTGCCGGAGTCCCGCGGCTGATCACAGCCGATATGGTGCGGGAAGGAGCGGTGGTAATCGATGTGGGGATAAACGCGACGGAGGACGGAATCGTCGGCGACGTCGACTTCGACTCGGTGCGGGAAAAGGCGGCCCTGATCACCCCGGTGCCTGGCGGGGTCGGGCCGATGACCACGACCATGATCATGGAGAACACCGTCAACGCAGCGGAACGGCTCTGTAAGTGATCAGGCTCGAGGCGACATAGCACGGGGGTTCGACGGTCAAGATTCCAGCGTAGTCGGAGAGCTCGAAGTAAAGGATTTCATAATCAGCTTCGGGACCGAGCAGCTCCGCTATTATCGGCAGAATGTAGCGCTGGTCGCTTTTTAGGACCTCAAATGACTTGGTGAACGCTTCTTTCAGGTTACGCCTGCTCAGCGCCAGGGCGAGCACGTCCTCAGTCTCGCGGAGGAAGTAGATTTCCAAAGCGCGCTTTCCCTTCGGCATCCGGGGAATACGGGCCTCGTCCCCGTACGCCCTCCCGTAGTGGACGAGGTCGCCAGTAGTGACGACCGCGGTCTCCGGCCCGATGAGCCGGTGCAGTGTCCGAGCGAACTCCGCTGCGATGGCGAACGAGCCCTCCACCGGGTCGTATGTGATCCCGATGTAAAGCGGAACGACGGGGAGCGGATCGATTCCGCGCTGGTTGGCGTAGAACGCCATCAACGAGAGGAATGTATCGAGGGAGAATTCATTTTTGAGGATCCCGGCATCCGCCCGGATCAGCCGGTGCGGACCGATTGACGCGAGCGGCAGGTCGCCGAACGGAGTGGAGATCTTTTCCCCCGACGGGAAGAACGCACCGGAGAGCTGGGCAAGCCCGGCTTTTCGCACATCGGGATCGATGGATGAATCGCGGAGCCGGTCGAGGGCTTCGGCGTACGGTGGAGGAATTATCGATGTGTGTAGAACCCCGAGCGCGATCACATTAGATACGCGGGCACGGTACAGGCCGGCTATGACCCGCGCTTGAAGCGGACCGGCGTAGGACAAAGCAGTATGGGGAAACGATAGAACCTCCCGTCTAGCGATCGCTTCGTCAATTTGGGGATCGTCTTCCGCGCGGGAGAAAAACCCCTCGATGGCTGACAGGCTCTCCGGACGTGCAAGCTCGTCACGATAGTAGCTCTTCCAGTCCACTACTTGCCCTTCTTTTCCTCCCAGAGCCGATCGAGGATCCCGTTTATGAACGCCTGTGCGTTCTCTGTTCCGTATTCCTTGGCAAGCTCGACTGCCTCGTCGATTGCCACCTCCGGCGGTACCTCGTCGGAGTAGAGGAGCTCGTACGCGCCCAGGCGCAGGATGTTCCTGTCGATCAGGGCCAGGCGGTCGAACCGCCAACCGACCGTGTGCTTGCCCAATAGTTCGTCGATCTCTTTGCGATGGGAAAGGATTCCATTGAAGACTTGTTTGATGTATTCGTCCTGCTCCCCAGGATCCACTTCTGAAAGCATCTCGGGCAGCGGAGTGTCGACGAATTCACGTTGGTAGAGAGCACGAAGGATGAACTCGCGAGCGCTGTGCCGGTTCATCACGCCCCAAACATTCGGTTGAAGAACTCGCGCACGCGTTTTACCAGGTCACCGCGAGATTCCAGGTACGCCCCGACGAGGTAGCCGACGAGCCCGAACGCGAGGAGGATCAAGAACACCCGCCACCCAGCAAGGATAAGGAGTGCACCGGCGGCGAGCCCGACCGCAAGGCCGATTAACTTACCGCTCGGTTTCATTTGTGCCTCCCGTATCATCTGGACGCTCATCATTGGACCGGATGCTTCGCACCAGGACCGACACACGGCCGACATCCACCCCGGTCCGCTCCTTGACCCGAGTGGCGAGGACCTCCTGAATCTGGCGGCTCACTTCGGCCACCTTCTGGTCAGCGGAGAGGGTCGTTTCGACCCTGATCTCTATCCCCTCTTCCACATGACCAAGATGAACGCGGAACCTATCGATCCCGATCTCCCGGCGCAGGATCACGCTGACAAACTCGCGCAGCGCTGCAGGGGAGAGTTCGATCCTCCCCCATTCACCTTCCTGACGAAAGTAGCCAGTGGAATTGTACGCACGGTATAGTGAGCCGAGGAGGTACGCGCCGATTGTGAGCATCAGCGCTCCGAACGTCAACAGAACCGCTTCTCCCCCGCCGGAGCTAAGAAACGAGGTAAGGGTCGTCAACGGGATCGCTCCCACCGGGATCAGAATCAGGACCACACCGACAAAAGCGAGGATGAGAATGAACAAAGACTTAACTAGGATTACAAATCCGTTCATGCCGCCTCTTCCTCCGCCTGGGGCTGGTCTTCCGGCTCAACCAGTCGCTGTACGTCAACGTCTACTGCGTTCACCTTGAGGCCGGTCATCTTTTCAATCTCCGATTTCACCCTTGTTTGCACCTGCTTTGCTACCTTGTGGATCGGTCGACCGTAGTAGATGGTGATTCGAACCGTCACCCTGACGTTTTCTCCCTCTACCTCGGTATCGACATACCGCTTCATCCCTTCCCCACGGCGGAACGCTCCGTCACCGGAGCGGAGGTTCGCGATTCCATCAACCTCGGAGACAGCGATACCAGCGATCGCGGTCACTACATCTTTGGAGATGCTAATACGTCCTTTCTCCTTCATCTCAACCATCTCTCCTCCCTACTCCGGCTCCGCAGGCTCGTCGTGTGATGGCGGAGGGACGATCTTCTTCACGTACACGTCGACACCGGTTACGTTCACCCCGGCAAGCTCTGTGATGTCCTTCTCCACCTTCGCTTGCACCCCTTGCGCCACCTCATGCACCGGGTACCCGTACTCCACAGCAATACGCAGCTCAACATGCACCCCCTCGTTGGAGAGCTCAGTGCGAATGTTGGGGGATAAGTCCTCTCCCCCGAATATCCCCATGAAACCTCCCCCGCTGGAAGTGCTGATGATCCCATCGACCCGTCCCGCCGCAATGCGGGCGATCGAGGTAATCACTTCCTCCCCCATGGTTATCCGACCGTCCTCGTCGACGATCTCGATCTTCCGTTCCGCCATGTCTCCTCCTTACACCCGTTCCACGTACCTGCCAGTGCGGGTGTCCACCTTCAGTATATCACCTTCTTTGACAAATAGGGGAACTTGGATCACTGCCCCGCTCTCCAGGGTGGCTGGTTTTTCCACGTTCGAGACAGTGTCCCCGCGCACTCCGGGCTCAGTGTGTACCACCTTTAACTCTACAAAGTTCGGTAGATCGACTTTAATCAGCTCGTTGCCGCTGTAATAACCGATCACATTCGTCCCCTCCACCAGGAACTGGGATTTGTCACCTAACACATCGGCCGGTATGGGGAATTGGTCGAATCGCTCGTTATCCATAAAGATATACGACTGGCCGTCGTGATACAGGTATTGGAGCGGTCGTGATTCGAGGAAGACCGATTCCGTATTTTCCGCCCCTTTGAACGTCGTCTGAATCACCCGTCCGGTCTTCAAGTGCCGGAGTTTGGTACGCGCCACTGCTCCTCCACGACCGCGCTTGGAATGCTCGTATTCGATGATTTCATATAGTTCGCCATCGTAACGGATCACCATCCCCCGGTGCATCTCGCTTACCGATAAACCCATTGTGCAACCACTCCCTTCAAGTTCTTGACTTTATTCTCCACTTTCCGCGGGTTCATGCAAGAAATACCCGGTTGTGGTATGATCGGGTGGTGGTTTATGATGCGCGCTTTCTTTTGTCTGCCGAGCGACAAGCGGCTGAGCGATGAGCTGTACGCAATATCAGCTGACTTGCGAACGCGGATAAACACCCGTGTCAGCTGGGTGACGAAGAGGAATTTTCATGTGACAATACGCTTCTTGGGAGAGATTAACCCGATGCTGACGATTGATCTCGAGCGGATGGCACGGCGGATCGTTGCCGAGATTCCACCGTTCGATATCGAAATTGACCGGCTCGGAGCGTTTCCCCATCCAGCCCGAGCGCGGGTGATCTGGGCTGGAGGCAAGGCGTCCGCCGGATTCACCGAGCTTGTGTCCAAAGTCAACGAAGGGCTCTCTGAGCTCGGCTTCCCCAAAGATCGGACGGACCCGATCGCCCATATCACCCTGGGGAGAGTGAAGGGCAGGCCCGATCCCGCTCTTCCCCGGATCCTCACTGAGTTGGACGACGCAGTTAACTACCCTCTCCATGTCAATCGACTCATACTCATGGAAAGCACCCTTACCCCGCGAGGGGCGGTGTACAATCCGTTGTTCACCCTCCGACTCACAGGGGGAAAGGATGTATCGGTTTGAATATCTCGACCACACCGCCGATGTGGAGGTGCGTGGGATCGGCGATACGGTGGAGGAGGCGTTCTGCGCTGCTGCTGCCGGGATGTTCAACCTGATGGTCGACCTTAAAGACATCCTGCCGCGCGTCCGGCTTCCAGTCGAGGTATCCGCTCCGCGTCTTGAGCTCCTTTTAGTCGAGTGGTTGAGCGCCTTGCTCGGGGAGAAAGAGATAAGCGGTCTCATCTTCTCCCAGTTCAATGTTAAAATAAATAGGTTCCCGGATGGGTTCAGATTGAGCGGTGAGGGATGGGGAGAGGAGATCGACCAGGCCCGCCACCGGCCGAAGATCGAGGTGAAAGGGGTGTCGTACGCCGGGCTGCGTGTTGAAAAGTGGGACGGATCATGGATCGCGCAGTGTGTGCTTGATACCTGAGGAGGGGAAAATGTCAGAGGAATTCGAGCTCAAGCAGGTTCAACAAACGGAATGGATCCTTCCCAAGACCGGCAAAATGCGTGTTCCCGGAAGGGTGTTCGCCGATCCAGAGATGATCGAGTCCCTGCGCGCGGAGGTGAGCGGGGAATGGAGTGCGCTCCGCCAGATACGGAACGTTGCCAGCCTTCCCGGGATCGTCGGAGCGGCAATTGCTCTTCCTGACGTACATCCCGGCTATGGGTTTCCGATCGGCGGAGTGGGAGCGTTCGACCCGGACGAAGGTGTGGTCGTCGTTGGCGGGGTGGGGTTCGACATCAATTGCGGAGTACGCTTGATGCGCACCCCGCTCCATCGGGATGAGGTGAAGGACCGTTTGAAGACGCTTGCCGATGATCTTTACCGCACCGTCCCTGCGGGCCTCGGTTCAACAGGAAAACTCAAGCTTTCGCTTGCCGAGATCGACCGGCTCCTCGTCGCCGGAGCGCGGTACGTGATCGACCGCGGCTACGGGCTGGAGGATGACCTCGAGTTCATCGAGGAAGGTGGAACGATCGCTGGCGCGGACCCAGGGGCGGTTAGCCGCCGTGCCAAGGAGCGCCAGTTCCGCCAGGTAGGGACACTTGGAGCAGGTAACCACTACCTCGAGGTGCAGTACGTGGAAGAAATCATAGATCCCGAGGCGGCGGAGGCGTACGGACTGCACGAAGATCAGATCGTGATATCGATCCACACCGGATCCCGCGCCCTCGGCCACCAGATTGGACAGGATTACCTCAAAGAGATGGAACAGGCGACGAGAAAATACGGGATCGAAGTCCCGGAGCTTGAGCTCGTCTGCGCCCCGATTTCAAGCCCCGAGGGCAAGGGTTATCTGAGCGCCGTCGCCGCC
>CAZZJU010000104.1:0-5669 GCA_964654805.1 uncultured Thermotogae bacterium
GGCGCCCCGGACCAAGATCGAACTCATCCCAGTAAAGACAGTCGAACAGGCGATGGAAGCGCTGATGCTCACGTAGTGAAAGGAGGAGACGTGGAAGACGGAAGGCTTGAGAGGTTGAACAAAGCGGCACAGGTCCTGCGGGAAAAGCTTCCCGAAATTCCCGAGGTCGCGCTCGTCCTCGGCTCCGGGCTGTCGGAAGCATTCGGGATGGAAGAGGGCGGCCTCCGGATCCCGTGGCGGGAGCTACCGGGGTTTCCGCTTCCCACCGTCGCTGGTCACGCCGGTGAATTCTGGGCGGGGGTGATAGGAGGAAGGAAGGTTCTGATCCAGCGGGGAAGAACCCATTACTACGAGGGCTACTCGATGGAGGAAGTCGTCTTTTCCACCCGCCTGTTCGCCCTCCTCGGGATCAAGATTCTAATCGTGACAAACGCCTCCGGAGCGATTAACCCGGAACTCCGCGCCGGAGACATCGTTCTGATCACCGATCACATCAACATGCTCGGGGAAAACCCGCTCCGTGGTCCGAACATCGAACAATTGGGACCGCGGTTTCCCGACATGTCAGCTGCCTACTCGCCCCGGCTGCGCGAGATCGCTCTATCCGTAGCCCGCGAAGAGGGGATCGAGCTCAAGCGGGGGATTTATCTCGCTACCCTCGGGCCATCATACGAGACCCCGGCCGAGATACGTGCCTTCCGGGCGCTCGGGGCCGATCTCGTCGGGATGTCAACCGTGCCCGAGGTGATCGCGGCCAACCATGCTGGCCTCGAGGTCCTCGGGATTTCGTGCGCCACCAACCTAGCTGCTGGGGTTAACCCGAATGCGACCCTGTCTCACGCCGAGGTGATCGAGACCACGCGCCGGAAAGGGGCGGAGATGAAAAAACTCATCTACGCGGTTATTTCCCGACTGTGATCAATTCCCCTTCTCTTGCGCGTTAGTTTTAGTCGGGTATAATCTCACCGCCGTGTCGGGGGATTCCCCGGCTCGGCTTATGCTTACATTCAGGAGGTCTACGAAATGACCAACGGCCCAACGTTAAACCCGTTCGAGATTTCCCAACGTCAGCTCGATAAGGCCGCGGGAAAACTCAACCTCGATCCGCAGGTTCATGCTCTCCTGCGGGAACCGCTTCGCACTCTGCAGGTGCAGATTCCCGTCAAGATGGACGACGGGACAACCAAAGTTTTCACCGGGTTTCGCGTGCAGTACAACGACGCACGCGGTCCGACAAAGGGTGGGATCAGGTTCCATCCCGAAGAAACGATCGATACAGTAAAGGCTCTCGCTGCATGGATGACCTGGAAGTGTGCTGTGGTTGATATTCCTTACGGCGGCGGGAAGGGCGGAGTGATCTGCAACCCGAAGGAGATGTCGACCGGTGAGCTCGAGCGGTTGGCGCGCGGGTACATCCGGGCGATCGGCCGGTTTATCGGTCCGGAGCGAGACATCCCTGCGCCTGATGTGTATACCACACCGCAGATCATGGCGTGGATGATGGATGAGTACTCCAAGCTTGTTGGGTACAACGCTCCCGGGGTAATCACCGGCAAGCCGATCCCGCTCGGCGGTTCCCTTGGCCGCGGTGACGCGACAGCCCGAGGTGCGGTGTACACCATCCTCGAGGCGGCCAAGGTGATCGGGCTCGATCTCAAGAACGCGACAGTTGCCATCCAGGGTTACGGGAACGCCGGTTATTTTGCGGCGAAGCTGATGCGCGAGATCGCTGGCAGTAAGGTCGTCGCAGTAAGCGACTCGCGCGGGGGTGCGTACTCCCCGGATGGAATCGATCCGGAAGCCGCGCTCGAGCAAAAGCGCACGACTGGTTCTGTAGCCGGGCTGGCTGGGACTCAGCCGATCTCCAACGCCGAGCTTCTCGAACTCGACGTCGACGTGCTCATTCCGGCAGCGATCGAGAATGTGATCACGGAAAAGAACGCGGAGAACGTCAAGGCGAAGATCATCGCTGAAGCGGCGAACGGGCCGACCACCCCGGAGGCGGATGAGATCCTATATCGCAACGGCAAGTACCTCATCCCCGATTTCCTGTGCAACGCTGGCGGGGTGACTGTCTCCTACTTCGAATGGGTACAGAACATCGGCGGCTACTATTGGAGCCTGGAAGAGGTGCACGAGCGACTGCGCGCTAAGATGACCAAGGCGTTCCACGACGTGCACGAAATGGCGGAGCAGAATAAGGTGGACAATCGTACCGCCGCTTATATGGTCTCGGTGCAACGGGTCGCCGAGGCGATGCGTTTGCGCGGTTGGGTCTAAATTTGATGTGAGCACAGCCCGTGTGGGGATCATCCGATCCCCGCACGGGTTTTTGTATTTTTACACGCTTTTCCAACGCCTCCTGACGGACTATAATTAATCGTGAGACGTGAAAGGAGGTGGGTATGGCTTACGTGTCTAAAAAGGACCTGATTGACAAGGTCCGCCCGCTCTCCGAGGAACTTTCCCGGTTGCGGGATGAACTCGATTCCCTCCTCGACCGCATCGATGACATTGCGGACAAGATTGAGGAGGCACTTGACGAGGCGGAGGACTGATCTCCGCCTCGATTGTCCGATGCTGGGTGTGATGTTTAACCGGTATGGTGAAACATCAGTTCGATAACGGCAGTTTTGCGCTCAAGTGTGTTTTCCGTTAGCGTTAATCCCATGCGCGAGATCATTTTTGCCGGCGCCCACCTCGGACAGGACACCCGGACCGTCCCGGTCGGAGGAGGGGCACAGGTGGGGAACCACCTCATCCGCCATTGGGCGGAGGAATGCCGGTTCCACATCACTGTCCTCGGTTCAGGACTCGGCGCTGAGTGGGATGATGTTCCCAACGTTCACTACCACCGAGTACCCTGGGATGTTCCCGGTAGTAACGGCGTTCTCACCGATCTTTCTGTGCAGGGTTATGCTCGCTTCTCCCGCCAGTTCGAGCGCGGTGTGACCTCGTTCCTCGTCGATCTTGCCGGTCGACGAGATCCGCGGGAAGTCTGCGTGATCCATAACGACATGTCCGAAGCCGGGGACTTCGCGACGATTCACCGCCTCGGGTTTCGGCAGGTGACGATCTTTCACGTGGACGTGGTCGACTACGCAGCGAGCATCTACCTACGCGGGCTCATCTCCGCCCCTGTTCTGGCCCGAATATTTCGCGGGGTAAGAGGGCTCGGGGTAAACAGATGTCTTCCGGATGTACTGCGGCTCATTTTCGAAAAGCAGGAGGAATGCGCGCGCTACTCCGACCTTCTCGTGGTTCCTTCACGCGGGATGGCAGACGTGCTCCTAAGGGCATACCCACGTCTCTCTCGTAACGATGTTCTGGTGATCCCGTGGGGCGGGATCGTCGAGCCGTTGACCGCATGTGACGCGGTAGCCGAGGAAGTCGAAAGGATCAAGGAAATCTATGCCCTGGATGGGATGAGGCCCGTACTCCTCTCCCTCAGTCGGATCTCTCCGGAGAAGGGACAGGACCTCCTGCTTTCCGCGTTGCAGCTGTGGGAGAAGCGGGAGAAGATTATTCCCGAGGTCATAATCTGCGGCGCATCGGCGTTCATCCACGGGAAGGCGTACACGCGCAAACTTCACCGGTTGGCCAAGCGTCTTCAGCGAGTTCGCGTACATTTTCCGGGCTACGTTACAGGTGTTCGAAAGGCGGCCTTCTTCTCCTTAGCAGACCTCTACGTCTTCCCCTCCCGTCACGAGAGCTACGGCCTTACGTTAGTAGAAGCGTTGCGGGCGGGTCTTCCGGTGCTCACAACGGATCACCGCTCCGCCCGCGACCTGGTGCGGGATGAGTTCGGCCGGGTGGTGGAAGCGACCCCTGAAGGCATCTACCGTGGACTGCGGGAATTGCTCGGCTATAGCAAACAGGAACTGGCGACCATGGGCGAGTTGGCAAAGCGATTCGCGAATGGGCTCAAGTTCGAGACCGCTGCCAAGCGGTTAGGGGACGCCGTCGAGGAACTTCTTTGCTCTTCCGCTACTTTACCATCGGCTTGACGAACGGGCCGATTGGCTGTATGCTGGTCGTATGCTTATCACAAACGGTCGTAGGGGAATGGTAGTGTCCATCCTTCCGTGCGGAGGAACCACTACGACGTTTGTGTCCGCTTCTCCCTAAATCAAACTGATTTAGGGATAAGCGGATGATGCGGACTACAGGCTTTGCCTGTGGTCTTTTCTTTTGTTGGGAGGTAGTTATGGCGCAGACATTGACGGTCGCCCCGGTGATCCTCCTCGGCGTGGGGAAGGTCGGTCGTGCCCTGGTGGAGCTTGTCATCGCCGGTCGGGACCGGCTTGCGAATCGGAAGGGGATCGAGATCAGATTCATAGGGGTGGCGGATAGCACCGGTGCCCTCATTGATCCCGCCGGGTTGACCGATCCCAAGTTGACGCGTCTCTTATCCGCCAAATCCGCGGGTAGGGTTATTGCGGATCTGCCAAACGGTTCACCGCTGTCCGAGCTTGACGCCCTCCTAGGGCCAGAAACAATTATCGTCGACGCAACGGCATCCGATGCGACGTACCCGCTTCTCACAGCCGCACTGGCGAACGGGTGCGGCGTGGTGCTCGCCAACAAGCGTCCGCTCGTTCGACCGTGGAGCGAGGCGGAGGTCTTCTTCTCCCATCGACATGTGGGGTACGAAGCAACGGTCGGAGCAGGGCTCCCGGTGATCTCTACCCTATGTGCTCTGCTCGACACCGGCGATCGGATAGCGGCGATCGACGGGCTGGTGAGCGGAACGCTGGGCTACCTCCTGAACGAGGTAGAGGCAGGAATACCGTATTCCATCGCGCTTTCCCGTGCACACGCATCGGGTTACACCGAGCCCGATCCGCGTGATGATCTAAGCGGTACGGACGTCGCGCGTAAGGGCGTTATCCTCGCTCGCACTGCCGGTTGGCCGCTCGAGCTGGACGACCTTCCGCCCTCCCCGCTCTATCCCCCTGAACTTGCCGCACTGCCAGTAGAGGAGTTCATGCAGGCCGCAGCGCGGCTGGACGAGGAATACGCGCGGAAGGCGGAGCAGGCGAGGTGTGCGGGAAAGACGCTTCGCTACCTGGTGCGCGTCTCGGCCGAGGGCGGGGAGGTGGGGCTTACCGCGGTCGGTCGGGAAAGCGTCCTTGTACGACTGCACGGACCGGAGAATGCCGTCGTCATCAGGAGCGACTTTTACAGTGATACGCCGCTCAGCGTGTGCGGTCCCGGCGCTGGTCCACGCGTAACCGCTTCCGGAGTTTTGAAAAACGTCATCGAAATTGCAATTGAGTTGAGAAAGGAGAGGGAATGAGCACCCTGGTGATGAAATTCGGTGGGACATCGGTGGGAACCAGTGCCGCCATGGCCCAGGCGGGAGAGATCGTCTCCCGGGAGGCGGAGAATTGGGATCGCGTGGTCGTTGTCGTCTCCGCGCTCAGCGGGGTGACCGATATGCTCATCGAGGGAGCGAAAAGCGCGGCGGACGGCGATGAGGACCGGTATCGCGAGATCACGGAAACCCTTCGGGCCCGCCATCGCGAGATGGCGGGGGAGCTCATCGCCGACACGGCTGAGCGGAAGGCGCTCGAGAGAACGATCGATTCCCACCTGGCCGAGTTTTCCCGGCTGTGTGCGAGCGTCGCCGTGTTGCGCGAACTCACCCCGCGGGCGCTGGACGGGAT
>CAZZJU010000105.1:0-5599 GCA_964654805.1 uncultured Thermotogae bacterium
AGTTCTGAGTTTCATGGTCAATTAGGAATTGATGTCGCTGCACACAACATTCTTGAAGGAATATATTGGGATGATAAAAAAAGAACTTGGAAACAAACAATAGGTCAAATGACCTTCTTAGGTTGGGTTAGTCCTGATGGTAAAAGATTAGAAGATTTATACAGCTGCTGGACTCCACCCTTGTCTGACACAAAGGATCAGGCAGTTACTCCAATGAGTCGTAATTTCGTAAATTTCTGGAAGCCATTAATGGATTATGTTGCCTCTAAATACTCAAATCCACCACAAGGTTTCGGAGAGATTGGTGTTTATAATGCGGATGGAGTTAGTTTAGGTCCAGCTTACTGGCACATGGCTAACAAAGTCTTTGACAACCAGGAAGTTGCTGATATATGGTATGCCTATCTTAAAGGAGCTAAAGAGTTGGGTATTGAAAGATTAAACATTTGGACATTCCCTTTAGGTGACCTCTGGCCAAATGATGTTGTAGGGAACATTTTTATAAACACAGGATTAAGACAACCAGAATCTCCGGCATACCGCATCATCACCGCGATCATCAAGCCGGGAGGTTAAATCAGTAATTTTTCGGCCTAGCTAAGCTCAGTCTGTGGTGAGAGCTACGCTTGTCGTGATACTGCCTGGGCTTGTGGGAGGGCGGTCCATCTGACCCCTAAACTGGCGTGAGTGCTGTTCCTGTCTTGCACTGGCCTGCTCGCTAAGCGGAAACAGCGACGAGCTGGGGATGCATCTGTCCTCTATCTCAGGAAATTCGGTCTGTGTATCGGCACGGTTAGAAGAGTTTCTTCAGTGGTAGATTGTGGCGCCTCTCATCTAAAATAAAAATCCCAGTCAAAAATGTTGGACGAATTTGCTTTTTCGGCGCGGATGGCATAGTACATTAGACCACTTGTAATACCAGACGTTTTGTAAGTGAGGAGAGAATATGAGCGAGTTTGTCAACTGGTTCGTCGAGCGAGGACCGCAGATTGGGCTGCGGCTCGGCGGGGCATTGTTGATCCTTTTCGGTGGATGGGTAGTGGGAATCATCGCCGTCCGGGTGGCCGGCCGACTGATGGATATGTCACACCTGGAATTTTCCAAGCTGTTGCGCCAGTTCATCTACAAGCTGATCCGCTGGGGTATAGCTGCGATCGCTATGATAATGGCGCTAGGCCAACTGGGAGTGGAGATAGGGCCGCTGATCGCCGGATTGGGGGTGACTGGCTTTATCATCGGCTTTGCTACGCAGCAGACGCTGTCCAACTTTGCGGCGGGATTCATGCTCCTTCTTTATCGTCCCTACGACATCGGGGATGAGATTGAAGCGGCGGGGGCTTCAGGGATAGTGGAGGGGATGAATATGGTGAACACGACTATGCGGACAGAAGAAGGAACTATCATCACGATTCCCAACGGCAAAATCTGGGGAGGGGTGATCAAGAACAAGGGGCGTCGGGAGGCTTAGGTTTTTCATGGGAGCAAGAACTGCTTTGTCCCTTCAGCGCAGACTATCATGAGGTAGTTTCCCAGTTGTAGATACGAATAGACAACGCTCCACCGGGGAGAAACGTCCTCCGTGGAGTGGAGCACCTTTGCCAAGGTGTCCTCCCGGGCGACCCCCGGGTTTTTATATATCTTCTTCCTCGTCCTCAAAGATCTCCTCAAAGTCTAAAGGATCTTCCTCGATGATTTCCAGTTTTGCTCCACAATCTGGGCAGTGAATCACGTTGCCTTTGTACACATCCTGTAACGGTAAATATACTGTAGCTCCACACAGCGGGCAGATTCCTTCGCACAGTTTTTTCATCGGTGGCGCCTCCTTTTAGAGCGTTCTTCTAGCTTAACCGGCGGTTTGGTCCGTTTATCGCGAGGGATTTTCTCTACCCGGGGAATATCGAATGGGTCATCGAATCCCCAGTTTTCCTCGACCCACTCGACTAAGAACGGCTCTTTACCCGTGAACTCAAGCAAAGCCCCGCACTCAGGACAGCGCATCCGATCGGAAACACTTATCTCTTCCTTAAGCTGGAGATGTGCTCCACATGCTGGGCAACTTCCCGTAAGCATAGTTATCCTCCGTCAGAAAACGGACCATTTGCTGTGCTGTTTTTTGTAACAGAGGTGCAGAGTAATACCGCAAATTAAGAAAGTCAAGTACAAGCTCTTGGAATTTTGTTACTTCCCTTATTCGAGCTATTGGACATTATTAATTTCCATGATTTGTCTCGTACGATAGTCGCGACAAATATCCGTAGCTACCACCGGACTATCTTCCCGTAGACAAAGCCGCCGGATTGTACTATCAAAAGATGGTAGGGCGTGAGCTCGTTGAGCGGCACCCAAGTTAAAGGAGGAATATGAAATTTACCGGAATTCTGAACGACCGTGAAATAAAGGCTCTATGCGTGGAAAAAGACATGATTAAACCGTTTGTGCCGAGGCAGGAGGGCAAGCCGTCTTACGGGCTCGGGAGTTTCGGATATGACATTCGATTAGGGAGCAAATTTCTTGTTCCGATCGGTGGGATAAATGCTGTGCTCGATCCGATTGATTTTCCTCACGGCCATTTTCGGGAGATCGAAGTTACGGATACGCTGGAGATCGCGCCCGGATCGCAGGTGCTGGCCGAATCGGTGGAGCAATTCCGCATGCCCGACGACGTTGCTGGGGTCTGCTGGGGAAAAAGCTCCTACGCCCGCTGTGGGCTCCTTGTCAATGTGACCCCGCTCGAGCCGGGCTGGAACGGCGTTTTGACGATCGAGTTGGCAAACCTATCACCGCTTCCGATCAGGCTCCACGTCGGACAGGGGATCGCCCAAGTTGTCTTCTTCCGCGGGGGCCGACCGGCCCGGACGTACGCCGAGAAGGAAGCAGGAGGGATCTACCAGGATCAGCCCGGGGTCACTCTGCCGAGGTGAGGCCATGGATTACATAAGGAAAGTCGCGGAACGGATGTTGTGGAACGCGGGCAAGGTTGAGCTATGGGACTTCTCGCGGGCGAACCAGAATCAGGAGTCGCGAATCGAAGCGGTGGCGACCGTGGCGAGCATTTGTTACGGAAAGCCACCCCGTGACGCGCAGAAGCTCGTCGAGCGGCTGTGGACCGAAAGCAGCGGGCTTCCGTCTTCGGCGTTCGAGTTCATCCGGGACGGAAGGACGCCCGGGATCGAGGATAGCCTGCGAAATAATCCCGATCTTGCCACATACGAGAGTGGTTCCGGAATCACTATTGATGAGCTTGTCGCCCAACATCGGGAGAACATCGCTACGTTTCGAGTGAAAATCCCAATCTTTATCGCCCGCCAGGTCATGCGGCACCGCCAGTTCAGCTATCAGGAGCTGAGCCGCCGCTACACCGACGATACCCGGGTCCCGCTCGAGTTTTGGTTCCCGGATGAAAAAGAGGTTGGAGCTGCGGCAGCGGAATTGTGGCGGCTTGCCTACGCGACGGAGGAGAGAATATACCGGCTATTACGCGGGTTGAACGTGCGGGCGGAGATTGCACGCGCCGTGTTGGGGACCGGACTATGCACCGAGTTCTGGATGATGGGGGACCGGAAAGCATGGGCCAACTACTTTGCACTTCGGCTTGACCGACACGCACAGCGAGAACATCGTGACCTGGCGCAGGCAATGCACGCCCTGCTCGAGGGGTATCAGCCGGAATTCGTGATCGAAGCGCCGTGAGCTACAGCAACCGCTGGTTCATTGGATTACGCGGCGGAATATTTGTCGTTTTTTCTATGATGTAATCCGCAATTGCTCCTGGTTTGCCCTAACGTGTGCGCTCAGATTCCTTGTGCCGTTTCCCGTTCTCGGGCACAATCGATTTGTCCGTGGGATAGACCATCGCAAGGAGGGCGATAGATAAATGCAACTGCAGGACTGGGTTCAACGTCACGGCGTGGTGGTGGGACCGGAGTTCCTCCGGGTGGACGGGTTCCTCAACCACCGCATCGATCCGAAATTCATGGAAGAGGTGGGGCGCCAGCTCGCTGATCGATTCGCTGCCGCGGATGTAACCTGCGTGCTTACTGCTGAGGCGGCTGGCAACATCGTTGCCTACGAGGTGGCGCGTCGAATTGGGGCCTACGCCCTGTACGCCAAGAAGGGGCATGCCGCGACGATGAACCGTCCGTACGTGCGGTCCATCACCTCACCGACCAAGGGAACCACGGTTGAGCTCTCCATTTCCAAGGACTATCTGAATGAACGGGATCGCGTCCTGATTGTAGACGATTTTCTCTACCGCGGTGACACCAGCTCTGCGTTGGCGGACGTGGTGCTAGAGAGCGGAGCAACGCTCGTCGGATTCGGTTTCGTGATCGCCAAGGAATTTGGGGAGGGGCGAGGTGTGCTTGCCCGCTACGGGGTGCCAATTGTAACGTTGGTCTCAGTAGTGCGGATGGATCCGGAGACAGGAAAGATCGAGTTCGCCGCGGAGTAGCGCGATGAGCGTCGTCATCCTTGATTTCGGTTCACAGTACACCCGCCTGATCGCGCGGCGCATCCGCGAGCTCAACGCGTACTCAGTGATTCTTCCCGGGGATACGCCTGTCGAACGGATCGCTGCGCATGATCCACACGCAGTGGTCTTGTCCGGCGGTCCGTCATCCGTGCTCGATCCGGATGCCCCACGTCCGGATCCGCGCCTGTTCGAGCTCGACCTGCCGATCTTGGGGATCTGTTACGGGATGCAGTACCTGGTGTACCGGTTCGGCGGCCAACTCGTCACCACCGGCAGGCGGGAATACGGACGCGCAGTGCTGACTTGGCACGACGGGCAATTGTTCGCCGGAATCGAAGGGGATGGCGTTCAGGTATGGATGAGCCATTCCGACGCCGTGGCTGCCCTTCCCCCGGGCTGGCGGGCGACGGCGGGGACGGAGGATAACCCGATCGCTGCGGTGGAGTCCTCAGATGCCCGGATGTTCGGGGTGCAGTTCCATCCCGAGGTCGTGCATACCCCGCAGGGGAAGACGATATTGGCGAATTTCCTCCGCATCGCCGGTGTGCCGCTCGATTGGACCCCGTCCCACACCCTGGAGCGACTGATTGCCGAGGTGCGGGAGCACACCGACGGCGGCAAAAAGCGCGTCCTGCTGGCGGTCTCCGGCGGGGTGGATTCCTCTACCCTGGCCCTGCTCCTCACTCGCGCCGGGGTCGACCATCTCGCGGTGTTCGTCGATCACGGCCTGCTGCGGCTGAACGAACGCGAGCAGGTGGAGAGCGCGCTGCGCCCGCTGGGAGTGAACCTGGTGACCGTGGATGCGACTGAGCGGTTCATCTCCGCCCTGGCCGGGATTACCGACCCCGAGGAGAAGCGGAAAATCATCGGGCGCGAGTTTGTGGCCGCGTTCACGGAGCAGGCGCGCCGGTACGGGCCGTTCCACTTCCTCGCCCAGGGAACGCTTTATCCCGACGTGATCGAGTCGGCGGGAAGCACGGGTGCGGCGAACATCAAGAGCCACCACAACGTGGGTGGACTCCCGGACCGACTCGGGTTCGAGCTGCTGGAACCATTCCGCTACCTGTTCAAGGACGAGGTGCGCGAGATTGCGCGTTTGCTCGGACTGCCGGATGGGATCCGCGACCG
>CAZZJU010000106.1:0-5595 GCA_964654805.1 uncultured Thermotogae bacterium
AAATCAAAAAAAACGAATGAAGGATGCCCTTTAAGCGCCTTCTTCTCCCACTTGCCGGCCCTGAGGGAAACAGTCCCGCGCGCGATGTGGCGGGCGAGCGACAGGATGTGCCCCAGTGCGAGCTCAGCGACCGAGTTTGTGCTCGCTCCCGGGGTGTTGCGCACCTCAATCCCCTTGGACCTAGCGTAGTCCACGTCGATGTTGTCGAGCCCGACGCCGGCGCGTACGATTAGTTTCAGGTTCACTGCCGCGTCGATCACTTCCTTGCGCACCTTGGTCGCGCTTCGCACTACGATTGCCGTGTAGTCCGGAATCGTCGCGATGAGTTCCTCGGGGGACATGTCAGTCTTCACGTCGACTGCCAACCCCGCGTTTTTCATCTCCTCCACCGCGTCTTTCGCGAGCGGATCGGAAACAAGCACACGAAAAGCCATCTTTGCCTCCTTAAATTTCACAGCCCGAGAACTTCCTCGATCGCCGCGAGCAGGCCCAGGATCTCGTCGGGCTGGGTGTCGCCCATGTGGGCAATCCGGAACGTCTTTTCCTTGATCGCGCCGTAGCCGTTCGAGATGCGCACGTGATAGTCGTTCACCAACCGATCGATCAGGTCTTTCACCGATATCCCGCGCGTGTTCTTCACGCAGGTGAGGGTCTTCGACCAGTAGCCCTCCTCAGGGTAGATGTCGAAGTGTTCCTTCGCCCAGTCCTGTACGATCTTCGCCATCTGCTCGTGGCGAGCAAACCGGTTCTCCAGCCCTTCGGCGAGCATGTCGTCGAGCTGGGCATTCAGGGCAAACATGTGCGGGATCGCCGGCGTGGACGGGGTCTGGTTCTTCTGGTGATACTTGTACATGTTGGTCAAGTTGAAATAGTAGCTTCGCGGCGGGACGGTCTTCGCTCGTTCCAATGCTCGCTCGGATACCGCGGCGACGGCGAGTCCGGCAGGCAGAGCGAACGCCTTTTGCACCCCGGCGAGGACAAAGTCAATCCCCCATGCGTCGGTTTCGATCTTCACCCCGGCCATCCCGCTTACCGCATCGACGAGGAGGAACACGTCGGGATACCGCTTCACCACCTCCGCGATCTCGGGCAGCGGGTTCATCATCCCGGTTGAGGTCTCATTGAGGACGAGGGTAACCGCATCGTACTTTCCGGTCTTCAGCTGTTCGTCGACCATCTCCGGCTTGATCGCGATGTTCCACTCGATCTCGAACGCGTCGCACGGCACGCCGTTCCCGATCGTGATCTCGTGCCAGCGCTTGGAGAAGGCGCCGTTCACCAAATTCAGGCAGCGCTTGGCAACGAGGTTCGTCACCGCCGCTTCCATTGCGCCGGTTGACGAGGAGGTAAACAGAAACACTGGATTATGCGTGTACAGGAGCTGCTGCAACTTAGGTTGAATCTCAGCGTATAGGGCCGAGAACTCGGGAGAGCGGTGATGGACCTGGGGGGTGGAAAGCTCTTTGAGAATCTCCGGCCGGACCTCCGTTGGACCGGGAGTAAACAGACGATTATGCATGCTGACCTCCATCGAATAGAAAGTTCGCCCGGACTATAACATCCATTGGGACCCTTTGCAAAAGCGAGGAACTCGGTTTTTTGGCCTGGGCGGGAACGTTCCGGTAAAATTCCAGTGGAGTCCAAAAAGGAGGGGCGATGAGTGCAGGTACGATCATCATAGTAGTGGTAGTCATTCTCCTCGGTTGGGGAATAATGATGTACAACCGGCTCGTCCGACTGCGCGTTCGGGCTGAGGAGGCATGGCGCGATATCGATACACAGCTCAAACGTCGATACGATTTGATCCCTAACCTAGTGGAGACGGTCAAAGGATATGCCGCGCACGAGAAAGGGGTGTACGAGGAGGTAACCAAAGCGCGTGCCGCGGCGATGGGCGCTTCCACGCCCAAGGAGAAGGCACGAGCGGAAGCCGGGTTGAAGGAGGCGTTGAAATCACTGTTCGCGGTGGTGGAAAACTATCCCCAGCTTAAGGCAAACGAAAACTTCCAACAGCTGCAACGAACGCTGGAGGAGACGGAAGATCAGATCCAGCGAGCACGTATGTACTATAACGCAGTGGTACGTGACCTGAATACAAATATCGCGCTGTTTCCCCAGAGTTTGCTTGCCAGCCTGTTCCATTTTCAACCGCGCGAGTTCTACACCCTAACTGGTGAGGAAGAGAGAAAGGCACCGCAGGTAAAGTTCTGATGAAGCGGATACTCGTTTTACTCGTCATTCTTGCTGGATTCGGGGTCTTCGCACAGGCCAGCCTTCGGGTAACCGACTTTCAGTCCGCGATCGTCGTTAACCGCTCTGGTGAGCTCGCGGTTACGGAGACCATCAACGTGACCTTTTTATCACCACACCACGGAATTGAACGCTGGATCCGGATTTCCTACCGCCGACCGACTGGGGAGCGGATTACGATCGGACTCAAGGTAACTAGGGTAACACTCGATGGCGATTCTGTTCCATACGCGATCAGCTGGCGTGGTGATGCGATCTATATTCGCATCGGCGTTCCGGATGTTACAATCACCGGCGCTCACACCTACGTCATCTCATACATCGTATCGCATGCCCTCCTATTTCATAAGGACTACATCCAACTTTATTGGAACGCCACTGGGAACGAGTGGGAGATCCCGATCGATCATGCGTCGGTACTTCTCGCCCTTCCCTCTGGGGTCGATCCGGATCACGTCCGCACTACTTCGTACGTCGGATACACGGGGAGCACAACACGCGGTGCTCCGGCACAGCTCGACTCTCAGGGCAGGTTCGTATTCGAGGCTGATAACCTCTCTCCGGGTGAGGGACTGACGATCGACGTGGCTATCCCGCGTGACGAAGCCGGGATTGCTGCTCCGACAGCATGGGATCGAACCAAATGGTTCCTCGCTGCGAACAAGTACGCCTTTCTCCCACCGCTCACGTTGATTGGGATGTTCATTCTCTGGCTTAAGAAAGGGAAGGATCCAGCTAAGGGCACGATCGCTCCGCAATTTTCTCCGCCCAAAGATGTCCATCCCGGCGAGGCTGGGATCCTGATTGACGATCGCGCTGACCTGCGCGATATCACAGCGATGGTGATCGGTCTGGCGGTAAACGGCTACATCAAGATAAAAGAAATCCAACCAGAGGAAGCGGGAATGCTTGAGCAGGTCAAAAAGTTATTCGGTCGGAGCGGTCCGGTGGATTACGAGTTCATCAAGCTGAAGGATCCTGATGATAAGCTTACCCGAGCGGAGAAACGGTTGATGAACGCGATCTTCGACGATACGCATGCTGCCAAACGCACCTTATCCTCGCTCGAAAACGAGTTTTACCAACACCTGCCTCAGATCAAGGCCGACCTCTACTCGGAGCTGATCAAGAAGGGCTATTACCCGCACAACCCGGAACGGGTGCGGGGGTTCTATCTTACTCTTGGGTTCATGGTAATCGTGTTTGCCGTCTTTATTGGGCTTTACTACTCCTCGCTCTATCTTGGAATGGCCGTTGGGATAAGCGCTCTGATTATATTAGCGTTCGCTCCGATAATGCCCCGCAAGACCAAAAAGGGCGTGCAGGTCTACCGGGATTTGCTCGGCCTGTCCGAGTATATTCGTCGTGCTGAGGTACGGCAGATGGAATTCCACGACGCGCCGGAGAAAGCCCCAAACCTCTTCTCCAAGCTACTTCCCTACGCGATGGCGTTCAACCTGACCCGGATCTGGACAAAACAGTTCGAGGGATTGTTGCAATCCCCACCCGACTGGTACGTTGGAGCAAGTCCGGTTTTCCACGGACATCTGTTCTACCTCTCTATGATGAACCTGTCGAGCGGGATGGAACGCACGTTCGTCTCCGCGCCGCGCACGAGCGGTGGAGGAAAGTCCGCCTGGGGCGGGGGAGCCAGCTTCGGCGGCGGGTTCTCCGGCGGTGGGTTCGGCGGCGGGGGGGGAGGCGGCTGGTAGAGCCGTTCTCCGATTCCACTTGCCGGGATCGGTGCTTGTTGTTAAGCTTGATGCGACATGAGGATGCGACGTTTTTCGTCCCTGGTCCTGCTGTTGGCGTTTTTCGCACTTACCGGTTGTTTCGGTCCGGTAGTACGGCCGACTGCTGACTTTACGTGGTGCCCCGACGGGAGCGAAGGGAAGCTCGATTACACTTTTTTCGACCACTCGACCACCGTACCCGGGCACTACATCACCAAGCTTTTCTGGGACTTTGGGGACGGGTCGGATCCACAACAGGCATTCTGGAATGTCTCCCATCGCTTTCCCGCTGAAGGGACATACCACGTCACTCTCGTCGTCACCGACGATCGCGGGGTGTCAGGCACGGTGACCAAAGAGGTCCTGGTCCAGTATCCAGCAGTGATCCGAGAATGGCGCCTCACCCTTGGCTGGCCGGCAACCGTAACTGGTGAGGTAGTGAACCGCTCCGATCGGACTTTGGATTCTGTAGTTATCAAGGCGAAGTTTTACAACGCTGATAACGTCCGTTTGACCGAGAACACGGCCGAAATCGCGGAACTCGAGCCCGGAGAGATCGCCCTGTTCACGATAAAAGCGCCTGAATATTCGACACAGATTTTCTACGCCAAAGTATTTTTGGATTCGTTCAGCGTTGATTGTGAGGAAGAACCGTACCCTCCATGGTCCAATGAGACTGATAGCTGATCTGCACATCCATTCGCATTATTCGCGGGCGACGAGTCCGCAGACTGACCTTCCCAACCTTGCTCATTGGGCCAAGGTGAAGGGAATCGACATTCTAGGAACAGGCGACTTTACCCATCCCCGCTGGTTTAACGAACTGAAAGCCACCCTCGTCCCGGAGGGAAACGGTCTTTACACCTACGCCGGGGTGCGGTTCATGCTCACCACCGAGCTATCGGCGATCTGGTCACAAGGGGGAATGGTGCGCAAGGTGCACCTCCTCGTCCTTGCCCCGTCGCTGGAGGCGGTTGCCCGGATCAACCGTGGGCTGGGGGCATTCGGCAACCTGGCCGCGGACGGGAGGCCAACGTTCGGAAGCACCGCGGTCAAGCTGGTCGAGGTCATCTGGAACGCGGCTCCGGACGCGGTCGTGATCCCGGCGCACGCCTGGACCCCGTGGTTCTCGGTGTTCGGATCGCGGTCGGGATTCGATACGCTTGAAGAATGTTTCGGGCGGTACACCGACCGGATATTTGCGATCGAGACCGGCCTATCGAGCGATCCGCCGATGAACTGGCGCCTGTCCGCCCTCGATTCGATCACCCTGATCTCCAATTCCGACGCCCACTCCCCGGCGAAACTGGGACGCGAGGCGACCCTATTCGACCTGCCCGAGCCAAGCTACACCGGGATGATCGATGCGATGCGCTCGCGCGACCCGAAACGTTTCTTGGGGACGATCGAGTTCTTCCCCGAGGAGGGGAAGTATCACTACGACGGGCACCGCGCCTGCGGGGTCGTTCTCCCGCCGCGTGAGGCGATCAAGCTCGGCAACCGTTGCCCTGTCTGCGGGAAACCGCTCACCGTCGGGGTGATGCACCGAGTGGAGGATCTTGCCGACCGCCCTCCAGACGACCTTCCGGCCGATCGACCGCCGTTTCGCAGC
>CAZZJU010000107.1:0-5517 GCA_964654805.1 uncultured Thermotogae bacterium
GTTGATGGTCAGGCGGCGACAGCCGGATCATCGTTTCTCCGAAGGTTACTAATTCGTTGTTTTTATCCAATGCTACCCCTTTATCTTGCGAAGTGCTTTTTCTAAAGCCGAAAGCACGGTATTCATGGTCTCCGTGTCGGCATTCGGCCCCATATGTCCTATTCGAAATACTTTTCCTTTAAGAGAGCCAAGGGTCCCGGCGAGTAGAATTCCCTCTTGGTTGCGCATGTAAGCGAGTAAAGCGTCTACTTTTCCCTCCGGTCCTGATACCGACGTGACCCCGTGAGAGGCGATTTCGTCAGCGACGTACAAGCTGAAGCCGATTTCCCGGAGCCCTTTGCGTAACAACTGTGTGACTTTGAGATGGCGTTCAAACCGTTTGTCAATGCCCTCTTTCAAAATTCGTTCCACGCCTACTCGGAGTGCTTTGATATTGTTCACCGGCTGTGTCACTGGGTGTGGATGCCAGTTACCCCATTTCTCTGCGTATTCCTTCCACACTTTGAGGTTGAGGTACCATCCAGGAGTGCGAAATTTGTTAATGCGTTCCCATGCACGTTCACCTACAGCCACTAAACAGAGGCCAGGCGGCGCTTCCAGTCCTTTCTGCGAGGCGGAGACGCAGATATCGATCCCCCAGGCGTCCATCTTCAATGGTTCAATCGCTAAGGAGGATACAGCGTCCACTATGAACAGAATCCCATGAGAACGGCATATTCCGGCCAGTTCCTGAATCGGATTGAGCACCCCGGTTGAGGTTTCGCAGTGTACACACGCGACAGCGTCGAAATTTCCGCCTTGAAGTGTTTTTTCGATGGTTCCAAGATCGATTGCTTGACCGAGGGGGAACTTAATTGTATTAACATTCGCGGTGTAGCTGCGCGCGATCTCTTCGAGGCGTTCGCCGAAAAAACCGTTCTGAGGGATCAACAGTTTACCGTTAGGAAAGAGCGTGGAACCGAGGACAGAGTCCAGCCCGGCGCTGCCTGACCCAGGGAGCAAAAATACATCCCCATCAGTTTGAAAAATCTTTTGCAGGAGTCCAGTGGTTTCTTTGTAAAAGGCTGTCCATTCTTTTCCGTAGTGGGCGACCAGGGGGTCAGCCATAACTGCTAGTACTTCCGGATCTAGCTCGATCGGTCCAGGGATCATCAAACGCGGTCTTTGCATCGTAGCTCCTCGGTATATCCTCAAGGCATCTCTGTTTTTGCCTTTTTGACTACTTCCACAAGCTTGCGGGCCCGCTCGGTGAGGACCTCGTAACGTCCCTCAGCTACTGCTTTCTTGTCTACTAACCAACTACCGGCGCAGACTAATGCTGCTCCGGCTTTTAGGAATTCACTGGCATTATCAGCGGTGATTCCTCCTGTAGGGGCGAGCGGAATCTGGGGTAAAGGACCGTGTACAGCCTTGAGATATCCCGGCCCGAGAATGTTCGCCGGGAACACTTTCACTATGTCTGCTCCTGTTTCCCAAGCGGCGATGATTTCGGTCGGGGTCATTGCTCCGGCGATGGCGACTACTCCGTAACGTCGTGCCATTTCGATCACATCCGGTTCAACGGTGGGAGTGACGATAAACTTAGCACCGGCGAGTATTGCTTGACGGGCAGTAGGTGCATCAAGGACCGTTCCTGTCCCCATAAGCACGTCATCAAACTTCTCTGAAGCCTCTTCGATCGCCCGAAGCGCTCCTGGAGTGGTCATTGTGATCTCGGTACAGTGAATTCCGCCGAGTTGGAGAGCCTGGACAAGGCGGGGAAAGTCTTCGACTGTTTGAACGCGGATGATTCCCAAAACCTTCCTCTCTAGAAGCCGGTTTAGAACAGCTGTTTTACAGTCCATTTTAACTCCTTGTATTGGTTTCTCATTAAGTAGTTTAGTTTTAATTGTTAATTTTCATCGTTGTTGCATTCGGAATAAGCAGCTGATAGTTCCGGCAAAGTGAACGAGAGATCCAGCGCCTCTAATGTCGCTTTTTTGGGCATTCCTTGGGAGTCCCACCCGTGCAGCTCGTAGTATTCTGATAACATCCGCTTCAACCGTTCCGGTGTGATGGGTTCACCGCCTCCGGGGAGGTCGGGCTGGGGCTCGTGCATGATCCGCCAGGGGAGCAAGTCCTCTTTTTTCGGACACAGACCGTCCCGTATGTTAAAGCAACGTTCGAGGGTTACGATACGCTTTCCAATCTGCAGCAGAGCTTCTTCGCTGACTGTTATCCCAGTTGCCGTTTTCAGCAGTTCAGCTATCAATGCTTCCTGTAGACTGTAGGCGGCTGTTGTTGTAAAAGCGCACAACCCTAAGGCATCGCTCACTGCGTAGATATCCTCATGCCAGCGTACAATTTCTGCCCGTTTCTCCTCCGTGTCGGGAATGGCGTATTTTTCATCGCCGGTTATCCGTTTGACTAAAGCGATACCTTCACGTGTTCCACCAAATTCCGCAAGACATTCGGAATGTAGATGATCCGGTCCGCGAGGGTTAACCGCGAAGGCAAGCGCATAAGCGTAAGCTCCTCGAGTTTCAACGCGGCTCTGCTCAAGCCCGCGGGCTTGCACCGCCCAACGTTCCGAGCCCTGTCCAATCTGCTCCGCGGCGTGAGCGACCCCGTTGGCTAAAAGGTCTCCGAATCCTTCTCGATATCCGATTTTCTTTACCATCTCTATGACTGCATCGCCGTTTCCGAACCGGAGATCGATGCCATCACAGTCCTCACGGGTGAGGACACCCCGCTGGACCGATTCCATCGCCCATTGGATTACGGCGCCTGTGGAAATGGTGTCCAATCCCAGGTCATTGCATAACGCGTTAGCTACGAATATTGGCTCAGGGTCCAATAACCCGCAGCCACTTCCGAACGAAGCTACTGTCTCGTATTCAGGTCCTCCGGAGTATGTCCCCGCGTACTTTCCCTCGTCTATGCGGGTGAACCGATGGCAGGAATAGATGCAACCACCGCAGCCCACGATGCGCTTCAAATACCCGAGTTCAGGCCATGCCCGACCGGAGATTTTTCGCGTCTCTCCGGAGATGTGACTCTTTTGGAAATTGTATGACGGCAGTATACAGAGTTCATTGAGCAGATCGACATCTCTTGCTGTGCCGAATTTGTGCAGATCCTGGGCGATCGAATCGCTGTAGAGAAGCTCTCTGGTTTTCCTTACAGCGCGGGCGAACCCATCCGGATCAGCAATTTCCAATCTGCCAGCACTGGGATCGATCACTACTGCCTTCAGGTTTTTCGATCCCATTACCGCTCCTATTCCGCCGCGCGCTGCTGCGTTGTAATAACTGGTCATTACTGCCGCGAATTGCACGAGACGCTCGCCGGCTGGGCCGATACATACCACCTCTACGTCCGGTCCGTGTTTTTTCTTCAATAAAGTAGTAGTTGCACGGACTCCCAGTCCCCAAAGATCATCAGCCGGGTTCAATTGTAGTTGATCGGGAGTTATCGCGAGGTATACAGGCCGCTTAGCTTTTCCTGTGAATACGATCCCGTCGATTCCCGCCAGTTTGAGCGCGATTCCGAGTTGGCCTCCTATACTGCTTTTCAAGTAATAACCGGTGGCCGGCCCTTTAGCGAGCAGTGTAACGCGTCCTGAGCAAGGAGCACTTGTGCCGGACAGCACTCCTGGAACGATGATGAACGCGTTATCCTCCCCGAGCGGATCTGTATCGGCGGATACGATATCCCAGAGCAGCTTCGCTCCGATTCCTCTGCCGCCCAGGAATTGTTCCAGTGTTTCGAGGGGAATATGTTTATGATGTATCGTCTCTGAGGATAGATCCACCATCAGCCAATGCCCTGGATAACTCGTTCTCATCATGCCTCCTTTGCTGCGTACTGAGCGTAGCGGATCGCTTGTGGAAGCTGACACGCTTCCACGCAAGCCGGTGAACCACCGCAAAGATCACATATTAAGGGAATATTGCGTATCGGGTCGAATTGTACGCCACCGTATGGACATGCAGCTACGCACTGCCGACAACCTATACATGCATCGCGATCCAAATTAATCGCTCCTGTATCCGCATTGCGCGACAGTGCATCTACTGGACATGCTGCGATGCACGGAGCGTCTTGGCATTGCACGCAAACTTTTGGAACGAATTCTGCTACTTCTTCATTTCTGAAGATGCGGATACGTGATAGCGATAATGAGAATGAGCCTTCCTTTGCCAATGAACACGCCAAAACGCAACTTCCACAGCCAGTACATTTATCAGCGTCTACTATAAGACAGCCTGACATAGTTGTGATCCTCCTCTTTGTGAGAACAGAATGAGCTTAAGAATATATCTCATAATAATTTGATCTGTATCTTTCTCCCCAGCGCAACCGAGAGCAATACCGCAAGGATGACGACCACACCCTTGGTTATGAATTGCACGTGGTACGGTACGTTAAGCATGGTGAGACCGTTATTGAGCATTGTTATTATGAATGCACCGACGAACACACCTGCTCCGGTTGGTTCGCCTTCGCCGAACATCGTTGTGCTGAGGAAGCATACTGAGATTGCATCCAAGAGAAAGTTCTCGCCTGCTTGTGGTTGTCCGGATCCCATTCGTGAAGTCAGTACGATCGATGTGACAGCTACTGACAGTCCGGAGATGAGGAATGTATAGAAGCGATTACGTCGGACGTTTATCCCGGCATAGAGCGCAGCCATCGGGTTGCCTCCGATTGCGTATATATGGCGGCCGAATTTAGTGCGATGAAGCACCAAGATACCAATTACAAGAGCAACTATCATGATTACAACCGGCATCGGAATAGGGCCTAAATAACCTTGCCCAATAGTAAGAAAAGCGGGAGAAGAATGATGAATAAAAATGGGATGACCTCCGCTATAGAGCATTTTCGCCCCGAAGGTTATTGAACCCACAGCAAAAGTTCCGATGAAATCGGGAATGTGTAGGTAGGCAACTAGAACTCCATTAATAAAGCCGACCCCTAGTCCTATTCCCAATGCTGATCCTAGTGCCGCCATTAAACTAGAGGTAGCGTTCAATGTTGACGCCAAAATGACATTGGCCAATCCCATGGCGTAACCAATTGACATATCGAATCCTCCTGCTGCCATAACAAAAGCGAATCCCAATGACACGATAGTCAGCATACTCATTTGTTTGAGAATGAGCAGGAAGTTCTCCACTGTGAAGAAATACGGAGTACTAAGAGCAAATGCTATTAAAATTACCACAGCGCCAATGACAGTTCCATAATGGCGGATGAATCGCTTTATTCTATCGGTAGCAGTGGAAGCGTGCATTTATCCTCCGATTATGCGGCAAGGGGGTCTCAAATCACCCCCTTTGCCGCATTGGTCAAAACTAACCTATGGAAGTGTTGCATCCTTGCCGTAATTAGTGAAGTTCTCTGGATACGGCCATGCACTCTGTGGCGGCAGTGTCTCTTTGGTCACTAGCTTCGCGGGGATATAAGTGTGATGCGAGGGTACATCTTCTCCGTTCAACAGCATGAACACTTGTTTGACGAGGGTTTCTGCCA
>CAZZJU010000108.1:0-5444 GCA_964654805.1 uncultured Thermotogae bacterium
GAGATCGTGGAGGCGATCCGACGCGGGGCGCGGACGATCGACGGGATCAAATTCCGTACCCACGCTGGGTTTGGCCGTTGCCAGGGCGGGTTCTGCACCGCCCGGATCATCAGACTCCTCTCTCGCGAGCTCGGGATTCCGCCGGAGGAGGTCGCAGTGCGCCGTCCGGAGGATCGGATCGCCGTCGGGAGGGTGAGGCCATGACTACTTATCACACTGATGTTCTCGTGATCGGGGGCGGGGCGGCCGGGCTCGCTGCGGCAACGGCGGCCGCAGACGCGGGACGGGAGGCCCTGCTGGTCGAACGGGAGGACTATCCCGGCGGGGTTCTCGAGCAGTGCATCCACCCTGGATTCGGAGTTCATCGCTACAAGGAGGAATTGACCGGTCCAGAGTTCGCTGCTCGACTTGTGAAAGAGCTTGATGTAAGTGGAGTCAAGGTCCTTACCCGCAGAAGTGTCCTATCCATTGACCCAAAGACCAAAGCAGCCGACACGGTCGGACCGGAAGGGAGACGGCTGATTCGCGCCAAGGCGGTAGTGCTCGCCACCGGAGCCCGAGAGAGACCGTTCGGAGCACTGCGCATTCCCGGGTCGCGACCGGTTGGGATCTTCACCGCCGGACTCGCTCAGAAGTTGGTCAACCTGTACAACCTCCTACCCGGACGCCGCGCGCTCATTCTTGGCTCCGGAGACATCGGCCTGATTATGGCCCGCCGGCTCCACTTGGAAGGAGTGGAGGTGGTCGGGGTGCTGGAGCTCAAGCCGTTCCCCGGCGGGCTGACGAGGAACGTCGTCCAGTGTCTGGAGGACTTCGGGATCCCGCTCTATCTATCCCACACCGTAACTGCGGTGCACGGGGAGGGACGGCTCACCGGGGTGACTGCCGCCGCTGTCGATCGGACGGGCAGGCCGATCCCCGGGACAGAACGGCGGTTCCAGGTCGATACCCTGATCCTATCGGTCGGGCTCATCCCGGAGAGCGAACTCATCGATCCGTTCGTCGGGCTCGATCCGATCAACCGCGGGCCGCTGATCGATTCCAAGTGGCAGACCGAGGCATCATGGCTATTCGCTGCGGGAAACTGCGTTGCTGTGTTCGATCTTGTCGACACGGTCGCTGCTGCTGGGGAGAGCGCCGGAAGGGCCGCCGCTAGATTCGCTGCCAGCGGGCAGCAACCGCGCAGAAGAATCCCGGTCGTTCGAGGTACGAATGTAACTCACCTTGTTCCTACAGTACTTGATCCTGACGTTCCCACAACGCTCCACCTGCGGGTTCCCCGACCGATGGAACGGGCACAGGTACAGATCGGCGACGGGATTGTCTTCCGCCGGTTCATCGGGGTACGACCGGCCGAGATGGTCGAGGTGAAGATCCCAACGGAGGCGATGGCGGACCTGACGCGGCTCCCGCAAGTGAAAGTCGAGGTGATTCCGGGATGAACGAGACCAAACTCACCTGCATCTCATGTCCTCTCGGCTGCCAGATCACGGTGCGGATGAACGGGGATAAAATCGTGAGCATTACTGGGAACAGCTGCCCGCGCGGCGAAACGTACGCACGTCAGGAAGTGACCGCTCCAGTGAGAACGATCGCCACAAGCATCAAGGTGGAGGGCGGTACGCTCCCGCTCGTCTCGGTGAAAACCGATAAACCGATCCCCAAGAGCCTCATCCCACAATTGATGGAGCTGGTGAAATCTCTCTCCGTCACGGCGCCGGTGGCCATCGGTCAGGTTTTGGCGCGCGACGTCCTCGGAACCGAGGCGAACCTGGTCGCCACCCGAGCGGTGGCCGCGGGTGACAGGAGTTCTTAGTGCAACGTCTACTCCTCGGTCAACCCCAGGATCTCGCGGGCGCGCAAGGCATCCTCGTCCGCCACCGCGAGTTTTACCCCGCCCAGAGCTGGAGAATAGAACGGGTTCATTGAAATTGTCTGCGCATCGAGCAGAACGACGTGGATCCCCTCTGCTTCCAGCCGCGCCTTGGCCAGGTCCGCCTCCACCAATCGGCCGAACTCGGCGATCACGATCATTATACTCTCCTTTTTCATTTCCATTTTACTCGCTCGTTGCGCGCTGGAATACCGCCTGGCTGATGAGCATGGACGCAATCGCCAGCCCGAGGATCACCCCCGCACCAGGCAGGATCTTATCCCAGTTCCAACCGTGGATGGTGAGCTCGCGGATCGGACCGACGGCGTAGGTCACCGGGTTTAGCTTGGCGATCGTCGCCAACCAACCGGGCATCATGTCGACCGGGAACAGAGCGTTGCTCGCGAACATGAGCGGCATGGTGAACAGGTTGACGATCGCCATCAGCGTCTCCATCGTTCGGATAGAAGCGGCAAGAGACAGAGATATCCCGCTCAGTATCCCGCTGAACAGGCTGGCAAGGAGGATGATGGCCAGTATCCCTCCGATCCCAGTCTGGAACCGCACCCCGAACAGGCTGGCGATGACGATGATCGCCACTACCTGGACCGCCCCTTGGATCATCACCGCAAGCGACTTTCCGAACGGAATCGCCCCGCGATGGATCGGTGCGGCGAGCATCTTCTCCAGGTAGCCGATGCGGCGGTCCCACACGATCGACATTCCACCGAACACCCCGCCGAACAGGACAGTCATCAGGATCACGCCCGGGGTCATGAACGTGAGGTAGTTGCTCGTGCCGAACATCTGTGTTCCGAACGGGTTGTCCGTCACCCGATTCATCGTGTTTCCCATGAACGCGAGCCAGATCACCGGCTGGACCATGGTGATCACAAGTCGCACCTTCGTACGGACAAACTTGATCAGCTCCCGTTTCGCCACGTACCACGTATCGGAAAGAAGCGTCATCATCTCCTCCTCGCTTTACTGCGCATGAACCGCGCCTTGACGTGCGCCTCACGGCTCTCCTCGGCGTCGCGCATCGCGTGCCCGGTGAAGTGCAGATAGACGTCATCGAGCGACGGCTTCTTCAGGCTGACCTCTTCGATCGTGACCCCTTCCTCGGCGCACAGCGAGAACAGCTGTGGGATCAGCCGTTCCCCTTCTTGCTCAACGATCACACGGTACCATCCGCCCTTGACTGGTTCGACCGCCCGCACATGCGGGATGGACGAGACGCGGGCGGTCATCCGCTCCTCCTTGCCGTTTACTTCACTGCAGCGCAGGGAGATGATGTCCCCGCCGATTCCCGCTTTGAGCGCGTTCGGGGTGTCGAGCGCGACGATCTTCCCCTGATCGATGATCGCCAGTCGGTCGCACAACGAGTCCGCCTCCTCCATGTAGTGGGTGGTGAGAAAGATCGTCATCCCTTGTTCGGTGCGTAGCCGCTCGATGTAGTTCCAGATCATCTTCCGCGTCTGAACGTCGAGTCCGAGGGTCGGCTCGTCCAAAAACAGGATCTGCGGGCGGTGGATGAGCGCCTCGGCGATGTCGAGCCGCTTGAGCATCCCGCCGGAGAACGTCTCGGTGAGATCATTCCGCCGCTCGTACAGGTCGAACATCCTGAGTACCTCGGTCGCGCGGTCACGGATCTCTCGCCGGGAGAGGTGGTAGAACCGTCCCTGCAGGGTGATGTTCTCCCACGCAGTGAGCCGATCATCGATCGCCGTCTCTTGCGACGCGTACCCGGTAGCCCGCTTTATCTCCGCCGGATGCTTGCGGATATCGACCCCGTTGATCCGCAGGCTTCCGGACGTGGGATTGAGCAAACCGATCAACACTTTAATCGTCGTCGATTTTCCCGCTCCGTTCGGCCCGAGGAATCCAAAGATCTCTCCCTTCTCGACCGAGAACGAGATCTCGTCTACCGCCTTGACCCCGGTTTTGTACACCTTCACGAGGTCAGAGACTTCAATTGCGTTCTGCATATCCTTTCAACTCCTCAATTGTCCTTTTCAATATCGCTTCTATCCCCGCGGCTTCCTCCGCGGACCGCTCACGGGAGAAGATCTCAGCAAGGATTGCTCGCAGTGCATAGAGAGAACGCCGGAGTTCAGCGGGAATACGCAAGCGCACGACCTCCAAATGCTCCGCCAGATCGGCCTCCACATCGGTGCCGAACAATTCCCCGAGTACCCGGATCGACCGGCGCACCCCCTCCATTGCCTCATCCTTCGCTGCCTGCGCCCGAGCGAGCCCGTCCCGTCCTTTGTCGGTGAGGAAGTAGACCTTCTTGTCTGCCTCGGTCCGGTGGTGGATCAGCCCTGCCTGCTCCAACGCGGCAAGGAGGGGATAGATCGAGCCGGGCGACGGCCGCCAGAATCCAGTCTCTGCCTCGATCCGCTTCATCAGGGCGTACCCTGAGATCCCGTCGGACGCCTCGCCGATCAGCTTCAGGATGTAGAACCGGAGAAATCCTCGTTTTATCCCGCGCATCTCCACCTTCTTCGGATCCGATATATCGGAAACGATATAATACCTCCGGTGTGCCGATTGTCAAGGAGGAGTGGGAGGAAAGCCGGAAACCGGTTACCATAGCTGAGAAAGGAGGAAGAATGGATAAGGTGTTGCCGGAGGATCTGCTCACGTACCGGTTCCTCTCCGGGGTGCGGATTTCGCCGGACGGCGAAATGGCGGCGTTCATCGTCAAGCGGATGCGCCTCGAGGAAAACGATTATGCAAGCGACATCTATGTGGTGAATCTCGAAAGCGGCGCGGTCCGGCGGCTGACCGCTTCAGGAAAGGACGGACCGTTCGCCTGGAGCGCCGATTCCCGGGCGATCATCTTTATCTCGCGACGGGAGGAGTCGGACAAAGAGAACAAGAACGCAAGTCCGGTCTACCGGATCAGAATCGACGGCGGCGAGGCGGAACGAATCGGGACGATTCCCCACAATGTCGAATCACTCGGTCTCCTTGACGACGGCCGCCTGCTCTATTCGGCGCGTGTGCCGCTCTACGAAGAGAACGAAAATGACAAGGACTACGAGGTCCTGGACGAGATCCCGTTCTGGTCGAACGGTGTGGGGTTCACGAACAAGCGTCGCCGTCACCTGTTCGCGTTCGACCTGGAGACGGAAAAAGACGAGGAACTTGTCACCGGCACGTTCAACGTGGCCGGATTCGACACACACGGGACGCGGATTGTCTACGCCGGGAAGGACTTCGCCGATAAGGCCGAACTCACCGACGAGCTGTGGGTACTCAACATCGCCACCGGCGAGCGGACGTGCCTGTCCAAGGGAGAACTGGAGCTATCCGGACCGCGGTTTCTCGGGGACGACCGCGTGGTGGTCCTCGGCACGGATATGCAGCGCTACGGGCTGAACGAGAATTCCGAGGTGTTAGCATTCGATCTCGGCAAAAACGGTTTTTCCTCCCTCACCCCGGGCTGGGACCGCTCGACCGGAAATTCGGTCAACTCCGACGTGCGCCACGGCGGCGGACCGACGCTGCGGGTCGATGGGGACGCGATCTACTGCACAGTCACCGTGAACGACTCCTGCTACAT
>CAZZJU010000109.1:0-5225 GCA_964654805.1 uncultured Thermotogae bacterium
CGACGAGGACCGGGAGAACGAGGGAGACCTCGTAATCGCGGCCGAGTATGCTACTCCTCAAGCAATCAACTTCATGGCACGCTACGCACGCGGGCTGATTTGCGTCCCGCTGACCGAAGATCGGGCCCGCGCCCTTAACCTGGTGCCGATGTCTCCGGAGAATACTGCACTACATGGGACGCAATTTACCGTGTCTGTTGACGCGGCAAAAGGGGTGACGACAGGGATCTCCGCGTACGACCGGGCGCGCACGATCCAGGTCCTAATCGACGAAGACTCCAAGCCGGAAGACCTGGCACGGCCTGGACACGTCTTCCCGCTCATCGCCCGCGACGGCGGGGTGCTCCGCCGCGCCGGACACACCGAAGCAGCGGTCGACCTCGCTCGTCTCGCCGGGCTGACACCGGCCGGAGTGATCTGCGAGATCATGGACGAGGACGGTTCGATGGCCCGCCTGCCTGAGCTGGAGAAGCTGGCAGCGGAGCACGACCTGGGGATCGTCAAGATCTCCGATCTCATCGCCTACCGCAAGCGCACGGAGAAGTTGGTGATCCGGGTCGCTGAGGCCGATCTCCCGACCAAGTACGGACATTTCCGGATCATCAGCTACGCGAGCACGATCGACGATAAGGAACACGTTGCCCTGGTGAAGGGGAATGTCTCCGGGGAGGAGAACGTCCTTGTGCGCGTGCACTCCGAGTGTCTGACCGGGGACGTCTTTGGATCACTGCGCTGCGACTGCGGCGACCAGCTCCACCGGGCGATGGAGATGATCGAGGCCGAGGGCCGAGGGGTAATCGTGTACATCCGCCAGGAGGGACAGGGGATCGGGATCGATGACAACGTATGTGCCTACCGGTTGCAGGACGAGGCGGACGGTCGACCGGGAGTTCCCGCTGATCTGCGCGACTACGGGATCGGGGCGCAGATCCTGTGCGACCTCGGGCTCACGACGATCCGCCTCCTCACCAACAACCCGAAGAAGGTGGTCGGACTCTCCGGGTACGGGCTGAGGATCGTGGAGCAGGTCCCGATCGAGATACCACCGAATGAGCACAACCGGGATTACCTGCGGACGAAGAAGGAGAAGCTCGGCCATCGGCTCAAAAACGTGTAAGGAGGATAAGATGGGAAAGGTCTACGAGGGAATACTCGACGGGAGAGGGTTGAAAGTCGGGATCGTCGTATCCCGATTCAACGATCTGATCACGGGAAGGCTTCTCGACGGCGCGCTTGACCGATTGCGCCGGTCGAACGTGGCGGATGATGCGATTGACGTCGCCTGGGTCCCGGGGGCGTTCGAGGTGCCAAAGGCGGCGAAGCGGATGGCCGAATCCGGCCGTTACGATGGGGTGATCGCGCTTGCCGCGGTGATCCGTGGGGCGACCCCGCACTTCGAGTACGTGGCGAGCGAGATCACCAAGGGACTCGCCCGCCTCAATCTGGAAGTCGACGTCCCGGTCGCGTTCGGGGTGATCACCGCCGACACGATCGATCAGGCGATCGAGCGGGCGGGGACGAAGCTCGGGAACAAGGGATCCCAGGCAGCTGAGGCCCTGATCGAGATGATGAACCTGCTAAAGGAGCTTTAATGGCCTACGAATCGGTGCGCGGGATGCGCGACATCCTACCGGAGGAGACCCCAGCCTGGAACGCGGTGGAGGCCCGGATTCGCGAGATCGCGCGCGCGTTCAACTACCGCGAGATCCGTCCCCCGGTCGTCGAGCATACCGAGCTGTTCTCCCGCGGGATCGGGGAGGCGACCGATGTCGTTAACAAGGAGATGTACACCTTCCCGGATAAGAAGGGCAGGTCGTTGACGCTGCGCCCGGAGGCGACGGCTTCGGTCGTGCGCGCCTACGTCGAGCACGGCCTGTTCAACACTGAACCATTCCAGAAGCTCTATTACATCGGCCCGATGTTCCGCTACGAGAAGCCGCAGAAAGGGAGATCACGCCAGTTTCACCAGTACGGGGTGGAGGCGATCGGGGCGCTCGACCCGGCGCTAGATGTGGAGGTGATCGACCTCGCCTGGACACTGATGGAATCGCTCGGCATCAAGGGCCTGTCGCTGCGACTGAACAGCATCGGCTGCCCAGAGGACCGGGTCCGCTACCGGGAGGCGCTGCGGGAATACTTCGCCCCGCGGATCGGAAAAATGTGCCCCGACTGCCAGCGTCGCTACGAGGAGAATCCGCTCAGAATCCTCGACTGCAAGAACGAGATCTGTCAGCCCCACATCCAAGGGGCGCCGGGAAGCGTCGACTACCTGTGCGACGAGTGCCGCGATCACTTCGAGAAGGTGAAGGGGTACCTCGATCAGCTCAGCCTTTCCTACCGAATCGATCCCAAGCTCGTGCGCGGGCTCGACTACTACACGCGGACGGTGTTCGAGCTCGTCTCCGTGGATCTGGGGGCGCAGGACGCCCTGCTCGGCGGGGGACGGTACGATGGGTTGGTCGAACAGCTCGGCGGACCAGCGACTCCGGGGGTTGGGTTCGCCGGCGGAATGGAGCGGCTGATCCTGGTGCTGCGGGCGCGCGGCCTCCTGCCGGAATCCGATAGTGGGGTCGACCTATTCCTGGTTACCCTCGGAGATGAGGCAATGAGCGCGGCCGTGGAACTGGCGCACGCGCTCAGACGGCGTGGAATCAAGGTCGACCTTGACTACCGCGGACGGGCGCTGCGCAAGCAAATGAAGTACGCCGACCAGATCAAAGCGCAACACGTGCTCGTCATCGGGGAGAACGAGGTGAAGACCGGTACGGCACGGCTGAAGGAGATGACAACCGGCGAGGAGACGGGGGTCGCCCTCAAACCAGAGGAAATCGCTGCTAAAGTGAAAGGAGGATGACATGGAGCTTACGACCGTCAAGATCGAAAATCCTGATGGGCTGAACCTGATTCTCGGCCAGACCCACTTCATCAAGTCGGTCGAGGACCTGCACGAGGCGCTCGTGACGGCTATACCCGGGATCAAGTTCGGGCTCGCGTTCAACGAGGCGTCCGGCCCGTGCCTTGTCCGCAAGACCGGCACCGACGAACGGTTGATCGATCTCGCGGTGAGAAACGCGCAGGCGATCGGGGCCGGGCACATGTTCATCGTGTTCCTCGACGGCGCGTTCCCGATCAACGTCCTCAACCGGATCAAGGACGTGCCCGAGGTGTGCCGGATCTTCTGCGCCACCGCCAACCCGGTCGAGGTAATCGTCGCCCAGACCGACCAGGGCCGCGGGATCCTCGGCGTGATCGATGGCTTCTCGCCCAAGGATGTCGAGACCGATGCCGACATCCAGACCCGGGTGGAGTTCCTGCGCAAGATTGGGTACAAGCTGTAGAATACTGGATTCTGGGAGGTGAATGGGAGCATGCGGAAGGGTGACTCCAATAGAAATGGGGTGATCCTCAATGAAGCCCTGCGGATCTTGCGGGCGCACTTGCCTGAGCTCCAGCACCGCTATGGCGTAAAGTCCCTTGGTATCTTTGGCTCGGTTGTACGCGGGGAACAAGGAGGAAGCAGCGATCTTGACGTCCTGGTGGAGTTCACATCGCCTCCCACGTTCTTCCAATTTATCGAAATGGAAGACTACCTCGGTCAACTTCTGGGAGTTAGGGTTGATCTTGTCATGAAAAGCGCTCTCAAACCACGCATTGGAGAGCGAGTTTTATCTGAGGTTGTGCTTGTATGAACGGCAAGCGCATCTTCGATGATTATCTAGAAGATATCTTACAATATGCTAAGAAGGCTATTCGTTTCCTGGATGAAGTTCCAACTCTCGATGCTTTACAACAGGATGAGCGGCCCCTGCTTGCAGTGGTGCGAGCGCTGGAAAATAATAGGTGAAGCAGCAAAGCATATTCCTGATGATTTCCGAAACAGATATCCTAACATTCCTTGGCGGGGGATGAGTGGAATGAGAGATAAGGTAATCCATGAATATTTTGGGGTAGATGTAGCCGTGGTATGGCGGACCGTTAAGGAGGACTTTACCTCGTCTCTGTGAATCCATCACACAAGCTCTTGCCGAACTCAAGATGGAACAAAGCGGTTACGAATAAGTGTTATTCGAAGGTTTGCCCAAGGGTGTCGAGACCGATGCCGATATCCAGACGCGGGTGGAGTTTCTGCGCAAGATCGGGTACAAGCTGTAACTTAGCTCGAGGGTTCACTTCGGTGGCAGAATAACTGCTGACAACAGGATTCATCGTGGCGCGATGGAATGGTCTCCTAAGCTAAAGGATTGACAATCCGTTTCCCAACGTTGAGATTCTCCAGTAGAGCGAATCATCAAGCTGCTCGAGGCGTGAAGCACATTTCGGCATTGGCGAGCGTTATCTAGCATTACGAAAAGCGCCGCTATAGAATGGAACGAATCCAGCTTATAGGGAAGACCTCTTCTTGGAAAATTTGCCGGAATGATATAAACTAGTCTGATACTAGTCTAAAGGAGGAATGTAAGATGTCTCAGGTAGGTGCCTACGAGGCAAAAACGAGGCTTTCCGAACTTTTGCAACGAGTCTCAAAAGGAGAACGGATCACCGTGACTAAGCACGGTGTTCCCATCGCGGAGTTAGTGCCCGTGACGAAAAGCGCGAGAGTACCTCCCAAAGAGGCGATTGCTGCAATCAAGTCCTTTCGGAAAGGCCGCCGCTTGAACGGGATATCGCTGCGAGAGTTAATCGAGGAAGGACGAAAATAAATGGCCGCAAAGCAGACTTTGGTGCTCGATGCCTCGGTTGTGCTCTCTTGGTGTTTTGAAGACGAAACAAGTGCATACGCTGATTCCGTGCTAGATCATTTTGAATCTGGGGAGGCAATAGTTCCCGAGATTTGGCCCTTGGAAGTGGGGAATGCATTACTTGTGGCAGAACGTCGAGGAAGGCTTGCCAAAGCGGATAGCACTCGCTTCTTGACGTTGCTTGCACAACTCCCAATCAATGTAGAGCACGGACCATTAGAACGGATACTCGGAGAGATTATAGCGCTGGCGCGTGCGCATTCCCTCTCCACATACGATGCCTCTTATCTTGACCTCGCAATGCGGAACGGGTTGCCCTTCGCTACCCAAGACGAACGTTTGAGATATGTAGCAGAGCAATGTGGTGTAAAAATATACGAAGGGTAGGAGGGAAAGTGAAAGCGGTCGAAAGCGGGGGTCATCGAAAGCGGGGGTCAGGTCTTGCGATCCAACACTAGAAATCCCTGTTTTCTCATTGTTTCAACT
>CAZZJU010000110.1:0-5116 GCA_964654805.1 uncultured Thermotogae bacterium
TCCTCCAGAAGCGGGCGTAAGCGCTTCGGCAGGGTGGTGATCGCATCGTAGGACAGTGCGAGCTCACGATAGATCCCGTGCCAGATCTGATCGGCGCGGAACCGTGGCTCGCCGCGGGCATGGAGGAACTCGATCAGTTCCTCCCGCGTGAGATCGAGGATCGTGCGCTCACTCATATTCGGACAGTAGTTGCAGGAACTCGTCCTCGTTCAGCATCCGCACCCCGAGGGCGCGAGCGCGATCGGCCTTGGAGCCCGGGTTATCTCCGACAACCACGTAGTCGGTATTCCGCGACACCGACGAGGATACCGTCGCCCCGAGCCGCTTCACCCGGTCGCCCGCCTCGGCGCGGGTCATCGTAGACAGCGTCCCGGTGAACACGAATCTCTTCCCGGCAAGAGCGTCCGATCTTGCCCTCTCGCTTGCGGTGATCCGTACCCCGGCCTCCCGCAGTTCATCGATCAGCCGCTTGTTCTCCGGGTTCCTGAAGAAATCAACGATCGCCTTCGCGGTCGCCGGGCCGATGTCCGGAACCTCAAGGAGCTCATCCTCGGACGCTTCTATGAGGCGCTCCAGGCTGCCGAAGCGCTCGGCGAGAATTTCGGCGGTGCGCTCCCCCACCTCGGGAATCCCCAGGGCGAACAGGAACTTAGGTAGCGTGATTAACTTGCTCCGTTCGATCGCGGCGATGAGGTTGTCTGCCGATTTCTCCCCCATCCGCTCGAGCCCGGCGAGCGTCTCCTTGTCCAGCCGGAAGATGTCGCTTACCTTGCGCACAATCCCCTTGTCGACCAGTTGGTCCACGAGCTTGGTTCCGATGCCGTCGATGTCGAACCCGCCCTTGGACACGAAGTGGAGGATCGATTCCTTGATCCGCGCTGGGCAGGAGATGTTCGGGCAGCGGTGCGCCACCTCGCCCGGGATCCGCACGACCGCGCTCCCGCAGACCGGGCAACGATCCGGCATCCGGAACTCGCGTTCAGCCCCAGTGCGCCGCTCGGGGAGCGGACGGACGACTTCGGGGATCACGTCCCCGGCCCGCTGCACGATCACGGTGTCACCAATGCGCACGTCTTTGCGTTTGACCTCATCCTCGTTGTGCAGAGTGGCGCGGGAGATCTCCACCCCACGCACCCGCACCGGCTCGAGGACCGCGACCGGAGTGAGGACGCCGGTGCGCCCGACCTGAACGATGATGTCCTTCACCTTGGTTATCCCCTGCTCGGCCGGGAATTTGCCGGCGATCGCCCAGCGCGGGCTCCGGGCGAGCTCCCCGAGGATCTCCCGGGAGGAGAAGTCGTTCACCTTCACCACTATCCCGTCGGCCTCGTACGGGAGCTCCTCCCGTATCTCTCGCATCCGTTCGTAGAATGCGATCGCTTCCTCGATTCCGTGGCACACCTGGTAGAGCGGGTTCGCCCTGATCCCGAGCTTGGGCAGGATCTGCAGAAGCTCCTCCTGGGTCCGGATCTCGATCCCCTCTACCCGCCCGATGTCATAGCAGAAGATCTTCAACGGGCGGGACGCAGTGACCTTGGGGTCGAGCTGGCGCAGCGATCCGGCGGCGAGGTTGCGCGGATTGGCAAACAGCGGAAGCCCCTGAGCTTCCCGCTCGCGGTTGAGGCGGACGAAGTCGGCCTTGTCGATGTACACTTCGCCCCGCACCTCGATGAGCGCCGGGACGCGGCCGTCGAGCGGTCGGAGACGGAGCGGGACGCTCCGGACCGTGCGCAGGTTGGCAGTGACGTCTTCGCCGACTACCCCGTCCCCCCGCGTCGAGCCCTGGACGAACAGGCCGTCGCGGTAGACAAGCTCGACCGACAGGCCGTCGAGCTTCGGCTCAGCGACGTAGGTGACGGTGTCGACCCCGAGGATCTTGCGCACCCGCTGGTCAAACTCGCGCAGCTCATCAGGACCGAACGCGTTTGCCAGACTGCGCATCGGGACAGCGTGCGTTACGGTGGCGAACCCCTCCGCCGGCGGCGCTCCGACCCGTTGGGTGGGCGAGTCGGGGGTGATGAGCTCGGGATGCTGTGCCTCGAGCTCCTGCAGCCGGCGGAACAGCGCGTCGTACTCAGCGTCGGTTATCTCCGGCTGGTCAAGCACGTAGTACAGGTAGTTGTGATGGCGAATCTTCTCCCGCAGTTCTTCGATCTCGGCACGTATATCCTTACCCATACCAAAAGAGTGGCCCCAAGCCATGGTTTTGTCAACCCTGGGCTTGGGGCCGGGGTGTAAATTTACGGAAGGACTTTAATGGGAACGAGCACTACTTTGCCTTCTCCGTACACAATCCAGAAGTTGTATTCACCCGGTGGAAGTTCGGAGGTGTCGATTCCCAACCAGTAAATGTTATGCGAGTACCTACTGGAGAATGAATACGGGATTACACTCCCGCCACCACCGGCTGCTTCCGAGACACCGGGTCGCGTCACTCGGATCCACGGCCAACCGGCTTTCCGAGCATCCCTGGGGAGATCAATCCCAACCTCTAGGCGCGCACCAGGCCGTGTTTTCACTGGCACAACTTTGCTCGCCAGCGCCGCTTCATCGAGAACGTCAAGGTTCGGAAGGTCGGCGGTTGCTACAAGCGGCCTTCCGTTCGCATCGAGTCCGTAAGTGATGATACCCATATTGGTATGCCAGTTATCCGGGGTATCGGGTTTAAGTGGATCGATCCGTTCCATAGTGGCATGGATTGCCGCGTCTCCAGCCGGCCAACCGCTGCGCGGTTCCGGAGAAGCATTCGCTGTATCAACTACCTCCCCCTGAGGGTTCAATAGTTCGATCACATCGCCGTCGTCGTCTAAAGATAGTGAGTAAGGAGGTGTTGTATCATAAACCAGCCCCGCTTTAATATCACTTACCGTCTTGTCGCTCCGTCGTTCAAGCAGGAAGTAGCCAGTTTCATTTTTCTTTGCTTCACCTACAACCAACCATGATATGTTGTCATCCGGCCGTTTGATGAGCTTTACCGCAGGCTCGCCTTCCTGGCCAGCAAGTTCGCATGCTGAAGCATGTGCTGGCTTAATCACGCCCGATAAATCTACTACTTTCCAGCGGTAGTCTTCCGGGGTAACCGGATTCTTCTTCCGCCACCGTATCGTCCATCCAGTGAGATCCACCGGGATCGTGCCCAGATTGCGGAGTTCAATCCACTCGTCCTGCGGACTGGCCGCTGTCCCAGCCCATGCCACTTCGCTTATTATGACTTTGCCTTCACAGGCTTCGGTTGCCGCACCACCTCCTCCTGCAACCTCCGCAACAGTGAGGTTCACACTGCTCGAGTTGTTGGCAGTGTTCGGGTCGGGTTGGTCCGCTGTTACTGAAGCCGCATTGGTGATGGTGGTTCCGCCAGTGCCTGCATTTACCGTAGCGGTGATCGTCAAAGTGGCGCTCGCACCGGCGGCGACAGTTCCAACCGTCCAAACGCCAGTTGCGGGGTTATATGCTCCTCCACTGGTATCCGTAGAGTAAGTGAGCCCTGCCGGTATGAGATCGGTAACCACGACGCCTGTTGCATCATCCGGCCCGTTATTTGTAACGGTGATCGTGAAGTTGATAGTATCTCCCTCGCTGGGAGTGGAATTGTCCACCGTCTTTGTAATGGCAATATCAGCACCGACACTGGCAACGGTTACGCTCACCGTCGCGATGTTAGACGTTAGACCATCGTTATCATCTACCGTATAGGTGAATGTATCTACCCCGCTGAAACCGGGATCGGGATGATAGGTCACTGTACCGTCGGAGTTAACGATCACCGATCCGTTGCCCGGTGGCGTATTGATCGATACTGTCGTTGGGTCAAGCGCACCGTCGGGGTCGTGATCGTTGCCCAAGATGTCAATAGTCACAGCAGTATCCTGATCAGTCGTAGCTGTATCATCTAACGCCACCGGTGGATTATTCACGCAATTTACGGTTACACTGACAGTGGCACTATCCGTGCCGCCATGACCATCAGATATCGTGTAGGTGAACGAGTCTGAGCCACAGTAGTTGGAATCAGGAGTGTAAGTAACTGTCCCATTTGTGTTAATTGTGGCTGCACCGTGCGTTGGCACCGAAACATCGGCTATGGTGAGAGTATCCCCATCGGGATCGGAGTCGTTGGCAAGTACTGGTATCGTCACCGCAGTGTTTTCATCAGTAACGGCGTTATCGTCTACAGCTACCGGTGGGTTGTTAACATGAACAGCTACTACCGTGATCGTCACCGTTGCCACGTTCGAAGTAGCCCCGTCGTTGTCCTTCACAGTGTAGGTGTAGGTATCTACCCCATTGAAGTTGGTATCAGGTGTGTACGTGATAGTACCATCCCCGTTATTCACCACCGATCCGTGTGCCGGTCCAGTGATAATCGCAACCGTGTTCGGGACTATCGTACCGTCAACGTCGTGGTCGTTCGCTACAACATTCGTGGTCACCGGCGTGTCTTCATTTGTCGTATCAGAGTCATCTTCAGCCACCGGCGGATCGTTTACACAGTTGACGGTCAAGTGCACCGTGGCGCTGTCAGTGCCGCCATGACCATCAGATATCGTGTAGGTGAACGAGTCCGAGCCACAGTAGTTGGCCGCCGGAGTGTATGTGAACGATCCATCACTACTCATGTTCACCGCCCCTCCATGCACCGTAGTGTGGTCGTAACTGGAGACAGTGATCGAGTCGCCGTCCGGATCGGAATCGTTCCCTAATACACCAGGAGCGGATACGGTGAGTTGCGTGTCCTCGTTCGTCGTGTAGCTGTCGTCTTCAGCCACCGGCGGGTCGTTGGTCGCACCAACTGTGATCATCACCGTTGCCACGTTCGAAGTAGCCCCGTCGTTGTCCTTCACAGTGTAGGTGTAGGTATCTACCCCATTGAAGTTGGTATCAGGTGTGTACGTGATAGTACCATCCCCGTTATTCACCACCGATCCGTGTGCCGGTCCAGTGATAATCGCAACCGTGTTCGGGACTATCGTACCGTCAACGTCGTGGTCGTTCGCTACAACATTCGTGGTCACCGGCGTGTCTTCATTTGTCGTATCAGAGTCATCTTCAGCCACCGGCGGATCGTTTACACAGTTGACGGTCAAGTGCACCGTGGCGCTGTCAGTGCCGCCATGAC
>CAZZJU010000111.1:0-5054 GCA_964654805.1 uncultured Thermotogae bacterium
CCCCGCTATCCCTTCTCGTTCCCTCGGATAACGATCTCAATCGGCCAACCCGTATCCGTAACAGAATTAGAAGAAGGGTCGGAGGACACTCCACGCTATGAGCGCACTCAGCGGATGAGTCAGCGGTTGATGGAGCTAGTCGACGCGGCATGAACGGGAGAGAAAGGGAGATTGATGAAGAGCCCTCTTTCGGGAGGCTGAAAAGAGGGGAAATTCTAAAATAGGTGGTCTTAGTTATGGAAGAAAAGATCAAGATGGAAGAGGCTTTCTCGGAAAGCGACGTCAAGCTGTACAGCCGTGGTGACACAATTACCGGCACGGTAGTACAGGTGAACCAAGACGAGGTCCTCGTCGATATTGGTTACAAATCGGAGGGGATCCTTCCCGTAAGCGAGCTCTCTCCGTTCCGCGAGGGCGGGAAAATCGAAGAAGGGGAGGAAATCGAGGTTCTTGTCACCTATATCGATGAGGAAAAGGGAACAATCTACGCTTCCGAGAAACAGGCTGAATATGAAAAACGGATCGAATCATTGGAAGAAGCGTATCGCAACGGTACCCCGGTGGAGGGAGAGATAATCGGGGAAGTGAAAGGGGCTGGCTATCACGTTAACCTTGATGGAATCCGTGCTTTCCTCCCCGGTTCCCATCTCGGTAACGACCTTCCAAGCGCGATCGAAAAGTTGAAGGGTACCCGCGCGATGTTCAAAATCCTTGAGCTTTCCCGCCGCGAGAAAAACCTCGTCGTCTCTCATAAGGCATACCTAAAGGATGAAGAGCAGAAAAAACGGGAGGCATTATTCTCCACCCTCCAAGTCGGCCAAGAGATCGAAGGGACGATCCGCAGCATCGTAGATTTTGGTATATTTGTCGATATCGGTGGATTCGAAGGGCTCGTGCATCGATCGGAAATCGCGTGGAAGGATCTCCCGGTGCCCCCACCAACTTACAAAGTCGGGGATAAAATTAAGGTGAAAGTGATCGACTTCGATCCGGAGAAGGAGAGGATTTCGCTTTCCATCAAACAACTGCGGCCAAACCCGTGGGAAGGGATAGCGGAGCGTTACCCCGCTGGAACAAGGGTCAAAGGGACGGTCGTCAGTGTCACCGATTTCGGAGCATTCGTGGAACTCGAACAGGACGTAGAAGGATTGATCCACGTGTCCGAACTTTCTTGGGGACACCCGGAAAATCCGAAAGACGTGGTCAAAGAAGGGGATGAAGTTGAGGTCGTCGTGTTAAATTGCGACGAGGAAGCACGGCGGATCAGTCTCTCTCTCCGACAAACCACTCCTGACCCATGGGAGGACGTAGAGGCGAAGTATCCACGCGGACAGCGCGTAGTGGGTGAAGTCACCAAAATCACTGACTTTGGAGCGTTCATCAAGCTGGAAGAGGGAATCGAAGGACTGGTCCATGTTTCCGAACTCGACTGGGGGAGAGTGAACCACCCACGCGAGGTCCTCAAAGAGGGAGAATCGGTGGAAGTGAAGGTCCTTAATGTCGATCCGAAGGATCGAAGGATCAGCTTGAGCATCCGTGCGCTGAAAAACGACCCATGGCAGCAGTTTATGGAGCAGTATTCCCTCGATGATGTAGTGGAGGGCGAGATCACTGAGATCAAAGACTTCGGAGCGTTCATGCGAATTACCGACGACGTAGAGGGACTGATCCACGTCTCCGAAATCAGCGACAAGCGGATCGCCACCCCGAACGATGTCCTGACCATTGGGGACAAAGTGCGGGCAAAGATCATCGGGATAAACGAGGAGAAGAAGCAGGTACGGTTAAGCATCCGCAAGCTGCTTGCTCCCCCCGAGCCGCCTCCGGCTCCGCGTCCATCGCGTAAACGCTCCGGCAACAAGAAACGCGATCGCGTGGAGCGGTTCTACCTAGAGGACAGTGGGCATGAGACCCTGAGCATGCGTGACCTTCTAGGCGACACTGGCCTGGAAGAAGAGGAAGAAACGACAAAAGACAACTAAAAGCATTAAGGAGGAGCATATCATGAACAAAGGCGAATTCATCGATCGATTGGCTGACTCAACGAACCTGACCAAGAAAGAGGCCCGCAAGATCCTCGATTCGGTCCTCGATCTTATTCAAAAGACGCTTCTTCAAGGCGAGGAAGTAAAGCTCGTAGGTTTCGGCAAGTTCGGAGTGCGCGCCCGCAAAGCGAGTAGCCGGATCAACCCGCAGACCAAAGAGCAGATCCACGTCGATGCGAAAGTCGTCCCTCTTTTCAAGCCAGGGAAAGAACTACGTCGCCAGATCGAAAAGAATCTCAAGGTAACAGCAAACGGTAAGGTAGCTAAGAAGTAGCGATATCCTCGATAAGCAGTACGCAGCCGATGGCCAGTCTCCGCGTGTGCGTGAGGCTGGCCTTTATTTCTCCCGAAACAAGAGAACATGCCACCAGTGGTCGGCCGTCGGGACCATTTTTTACCTCGATTGCGGAAAACGGTATTCCACGTCCCCATGCTTTTATGAGCGCTTCCTTCAGTGCGAATCGTCCCGCCAGCCGCTCAAACCGCCGGTCTCCGCGGGCGCTGAACGCGTACTCTATCTCTACGGGGGTAAACACGCGGGAGAGGAACCTCTCTCCGTACCGCTTGTAAACCATCTTTAGCCGCCCGACTTCAACGGCATCAATTCCAATCTCCATCGGTTCAACCAACGACTCGCGCCCGCTCGGCGATGACAATTCCGGAGAGCTCTTCCACCGCGTGTTCGAAATCATCGTTTATCACGAGGTAATCGAAGAGCGGGATCGCTTTCAGCTCCTGCGCCGCCACTGTAAGACGAGCGCGGATCTCCTCATCATTCTCCGTGCCCCGAACGCGCAATCGTTCCTCCAATCGCGATAAAGATGAGGGGGCGAGAAATACATACACAATCGAGAAACGCAGGAGTCCTTTCTTACGCAGGGTCTTCGCCCCCTGGACATCAATATTCAGGATGACATCTTCGCCACGGGAAAACACTTCCTCGATCTGGTGTTGAGCTGTGCCGTAGTAATCCCCGAGATACTGGACGTACTCTACCAGCTCCCCAGCAGCGATCAATCGCTCGAACTCATCGCGGGAGACAAAATTATAGTCGCGCCCTGGTACTTCGTGCGGCCGCGGTGGCCGGGTGGTGTAAGACACTGAATAGGAAAGCCCTGGCAATTTCTCCATCACTCGATCGATCACCGAGTTCTTCCCCGCTCCGGACGGTCCGGAAATAACGAATGCCAATCCGCCGCCAATCCCGCGCCGATGTTTCGTTATGAATTCATTCGACATTCTGCACCTGTTCTTTGAATCGTTCTATTGCTACTTTCATCGATACAACCAGCCCGTTTATCGTGAGATCACGCGATTTTGCCCCCAGGGTGTTCGCTTCGCGCAGAAGCTCTTGTGCGAGGAATCCAAGCTCCTTACCCACCGCACCGGACGCGTTGAGAAGTTCTTTTATGCGCGTCAAGTGCGCCTCCAGGCGTGTCACCTCCTCCTGCACATCAGCCCGTTCAGCAATGAACGCAATCTCCATTTCCAATCGATCAGGATCGACCTCAGCTCCAAGAGCGATGATCCTTTCTCGCAGTCTGTCTCGAAGTTCCTTGGTTACAGCAGGCAGTCTTCCCTTCACTTCCCCCACCAGGGAAGAAAGTTCGGAGATGATCCGATGGAGCTCATCGTACAGAAGCTCCCCTTCTCGTGTCCGCGCGGTTACCGCCCCCCTCATTGCCTCAGACAACGCAGCGGAGATTGCGGGCCAAGGGTCAGAAGAGTCGTCTTTCCCAGACGCAGCGAACACCCCTAGGGCGATTAGATCTCCCAAAGTAGGAGGAGGAAGCTTGAGCTCATTCGCTAATTTGCGAAGTTCAGTCGCGTAGATTGTCACTGCCTCTCGATCTATTGGCAATCGTCCTGCTCTATCTAAATCTTGAGAAAGGACAACCGCAACTTCGATCTCACCACGGGTGAACGTCCTCTTCACCTTCTCTTCAATCCGACGTTCCAATACAGGATCAGACAACCCGCGCACCCGCAGTGAGAAGTAACGGTGGTTGAGGGTACGAAGGGCCACTTCCGCATTCCAACCATCTGCACTTCCGCTTCCGGTCCCGTAGCCGGTCATACTCCTTATCATCTGTCACTCCGTTCCTATAGTTATTGCCGCGTACCCAACCACTGCGCTTCGGTCTCCGGTGACGTCACCTGAAGTGGCGTAGGACACCAGATCAGCCCGCTTCCAATTGAGCCTTTTTGCCATAGCAAGGAGCATAGTAATCGCACCGGCTCCGCAGATGGAAAGTCTCTTCTTAAGAACGAGGTTATAGAACCCAGCAACATCAAGCTCGAGTATCAGATCAACCGCTTCCATGTCCAACTGCCGGGCTATACTATCCGGTTCGTAGTGGGTGAAATCGCTGCTGGCAACGATGAGGATCGGTTCATCCTGAACGACATCCGCGATCGCTTCGCCAGCGGCGATGAGATCGCTCAAAGGCGGGAGCATCACGCATATCGGGACAAAAGGAACCCCCGGGCCAAATAAGTATTGGATGAACGGAAGTTGCACCTCAACCGAATGTTCTCGGAGAAACGCTTCCTCAGCAACCGGAAACCCTCTCTTAACCAACCCATCAGCAAGTTCAGCTGCCACCGGCACATCACCGAACGGAGTGCGCCATACACCGGTTTGTGCGATGGAGATTGGGTTACCGAGCCCGGTATGATTCGTGCCTATAATGATGACTGCATCCGGTTTACCCCTTTTCGCCACCTCTCTGTATCCGTCGGCCGCCACCCGGCCCGAGTAAATATATCCTGCATGGGGGGCGATAAGACCGTACGGACGGGACAACTGCCCGTCTACAATCGGTTTTCCAGAAAATAGGGAAGCAAGCAGTGCGGATAAGGCTCCCTGATCACCGGGATAGAACGCTCCTGCTACGACAGGTGTACGTATCGTTGACATATCTTCATTGTAGCCCCACATCCCGAAATTGCGCAAATTGACCTTCAACCCTCAGAATGTATAATCCTCATCTAAAGCGAGGTGATCAG
>CAZZJU010000112.1:0-5000 GCA_964654805.1 uncultured Thermotogae bacterium
CAGAAGGTAATCCTGGCCGGGGCGTTGGCCTCCAAGAGCGAAAATCCCGATCCCATCGATCAAGCGATAATCAACGCTATTGAGGACAAGGAGCTCCTCTCCCGCTACCAGCAGACGGACTTTGTCCCGTTCGATCCAGTCAACAAGCGCACCGAGGCTACGGTTAAAGACGAATCCGGACATGTGTTCAAGGTTACCAAGGGAGCACCGCAGGTGATCATCGGGATGAGCGACATTGATGAGGAGACAAAGGCCAGGGCCGAAAAGCTGGTGGAAGAGCTGGCAGAGAAGGGCTACCGTACGCTTGGGGTCGCCCGGGCGGATGGGGTAGACGCACCATGGAAGCTTCTCGGGATTCTTCCACTATTCGACCCACCGCGGGAGGACTCGGCCGATATGATTAAACACGCCGCCGAATACGGGGTGCAGGTGAAGATGGTGACGGGCGACAACCTGGCCATCGCCAAAGAAATCGGGAAGAAACTCGGCATCGGTACCAACATCCTGCCTGCGGACGAGATATTCTCCACGGGGATGGACCCTGACCATCTCGACGAAGGGACGATCGACGCCATCGAGAAGGCGGGCGGGTTCGCCCAGGTTTATCCGGAACACAAGTACGGGATAGTGAAGGCGCTGCAGAAACGCGGCCATCTGGTGGCGATGACCGGAGATGGGGTGAACGACGCGCCGGCGCTTAAACAGGCGGAGGTGGGAATCGCAGTGTCTGGAGCTACCAACGCGGCGCGGGCGGCGGCGGCGCTGGTGTTGACCCTTCCCGGCCTCTCCACCGTGGTGCGGGCGATCGAGGAGGCACGGCGCATCTTCGAGCGGATGAACAGCTACACGATCTATCGCATCACCGAGACGATCCGCATCCTGTTCTTCGTCTCCCTTACCATGCTCCTGCTCAATTTCTACCCGTTGAACGCGGTACTGATCATCCTCCTTGCCGTGCTCAATGACCTACCGATCATGGTCATCGCTTATGACAACACATGGCTCGATCCCAAACCGGTGCGGTGGAATCTGCGGCGGGTGTTGACTCTATCCACCACTCTTGGTCTTGTCGGGGTGATAGAGACGTTCGGATTGCTCCTCATTGGAATGAAATTGCTTGGCCTCTCCGGTTCGGCATTGCAGTCATTAGTTTACCTGAAACTGGCAGTTGCCGGGCACTTGACCCTATTCGTCGCCCGCACTCGTCGCCCGTTCTTCACCAAGCCGTATCCAGCTCCAATCCTGTTGACCGCTATTCTCGGAACGCAGATTCTTGCTGCAGCGATTGTGGGGTTCGGAATATTCGTTACCCCAATCCCGTGGGTCTACGTGGGCTATGTGTGGGCATACTGCCTGATTTGGATGTTCATCGAGGATTTGGTAAAGCTGGATGTGTACCGGCATCTTGGACTCGGCGGGAAAAGGCATCGGAAATTCCTCTCCCGTATTCAATCATCGCTTCATCACTACGCTGCATGGGGACACAGCCGGGAGCGACGGTGAATCAGGAGTCGTTAATGCCGAAGAAAGAAATAAGCCTACGTGAAGCAGTCGCCTTAGGAATCGGTGGGATGGTCGGCGGAGGGATCTTCTCCGTGCTCGGCCTTTCCGTCCAGATGGCCGGTCACGCCAGCTATCTTGCGTTCCTCGTCGGCGGGGCGATCGCCGGGATCACTGGGTATTCCTACGCCAAGCTGGGGGTAAGATACGAGTCGGAAGGCGGGAGTTTTACCTATCTAGAAAAGGCGTTTCGCGGCGATTACTTCCCCACGTTCGGTGGCTGGCTCTTGCTTCTGGGTTACATCGCAACTCTCTCCCTCTACGCGTTCGCATTCGGAGCTTACGGCGCTTCGTTCTTCGCCGATCTCCCTTACCAGGGGATCATCCAACATCTATTTGCCTCACTGGTGCTCATCGTATTTGTGGGGATCAACCTCATCGGGGTGAAGGAAGCTGGGGTCTCTGAAGACCTGATCGTCGGGGTGAAGCTTGCTATCCTGATTCTGTTTACCGCCGCTGGGCTGTTCTTCATTAACCGGACAAACCTGCTTCCGGTATTCAATACCGGGATCTCCGGTGCATTAATGGGAGCAGCATTGATATTCGTCGCCTATGAAGGGTTCGAGCTGATCCCCAACTCCGTCAAGGAGATGCAGGATCCGGCCCGGACCCTCCCTCGGGCAATATACACTGCCATTGGGGTGGTCACCGTGCTCTACGTTCTTGTTGCGTTAGTTGCGGTGGGGAACCTGCCAGCAGCGCAATTGATCAAAAGCAAGGAATACGCTCTGGCCGTGGCAGCAAAGCCATTCTTAGGGCAGGCTGGTTTCTCGCTCATCGCTATCGCTGCCCTCCTATCAACCGCTTCAGCGATCAACGCCACCCTATTTGGAACGGCGCGATTAGGAGCAGTGATGGCCACGGAGCGGGATCTACCGCGCTTGTTCTCCTTCCGTGAGAAGACGAAGGATATCCCGTGGGGAAGCTTGGTGGCTCTAGGAGCGATCACCCTGATATTCGTCAACGTGGGCAGCCTCACTGATATTGCCTCGGTGTCGAGCATGGTCTTTCTCACCATCTTCTTGCTGGTCAACCTCGCCAACGCCAGACTCCATCGTGAGACTGCTAGCTCCACGGTCATCTCAGGATTGGGAGCCGTCTTTTGCCTGATCGCACTGGTTGTTCTTGGCGTTTATCTGTATTCTTACACCCGGGCCAGCCTCATGTTGGGAGTGGGTCTATACGCAGCGGTAGGGGGATTGTCCGCCCTGTTCACCAAAAAGGCACACAGGAAAACAAAGAAAGAAAATCGGAAGAAACAATGTTTGAGAAGATCCTTGTACCGGTAGACGGCTCGCAGGAGGGGGATAAGGCGATTAAGTACGCCGACGAAGGTCTATGTACTGTTCGCGATCAAGCCGAATGAAATCTTGGTTAGCTACGAGCAGGAGATGGTAAGCAGGGTCCAGTACCGATACATCGGGGACGAGATGTACAAGGTGGGGAACGCCATAATCCAAAGGGCTAGAGCTGTTCGGGCAGGAAGGGATAACCGAGGTGGAGGGAGAGGTTCGGGACGGCCATCCGGCGGAGGTCATTCTCGATTATGTGAAGGAGAAGGGAATAAATCTCATAATGATGGGTACGCACGGTCGGCGGGGTTTGCGGGCGCTGCTCGGGAGCGTGGCCAGTGAAGTGGTACATCAAGCGGCTGTGCCGGTTATGATGGTGAAGATAGCCGATCCCCGGCAATGAAGGGGAGAGCCTGCACGCGGGTGAAAGACCAGTGGATGGGGGGGTTATCTCTCACCGTCGAGGAATATTCCGAGCAGATCCCGCAGCATCGTCGCCGCCGATGGGACCGGGGTCTCCTCACGAATCGTCGCGGTGATCGTTCCGTAGATGTCGGTGTGGTAGACGATCCCCATTTCCTTGCTCCCGAGCCGACCGAGGGGGTGATCCGGAGAGAGGGCGTGCGGCGCGACACTCAGTCGATAACCGGACGGAGAAGTCTCCTCTGCGGTGGCGAGGAGGCGGATTCTCTTTCCTGCCTCGGTCGCCTCCCGCAGGTCACGAGCGGAGAGGTCCCGGATTCCCGTACGGTCGACGTAGTTCAGCCGGGCTGGAAACCCCAAGACCGCGTTTGCCAAGATGACGAGCTTCGCTGCGGCATCCCATCCATCGAGATCCCAACTTGGATCAGCCTCGAGCGCACCGCTCGCTCGTGCCCGTGCCAACGCTGTGTCCCACTCCAGCCCGGAACTGAGGAGATCGATGATGTAGCCGGTTACCAAGTTGGGCACCGCTTCGACCTTGGATATCCGCGCTCCGCGCAGATCGCGTGCTCCGATCGGTATTGCGGGGAGCCCGCCAGCGACCGTACCGTCGAACCGAAGCTCTGCATCGTGTTCCGCCGCCAACGCGGTCAGCTCTTGGTAAGCGAGGACGATCGGCCCCTTGTTCGGGGTGACAACGTGCATCCCCCGGGAGAGCGCTGCCTTGATATGGGACAAACCAGGTTCACCACCAGCGTTGATGTTCACTGGGGTCGCCTCGCACAGGACGTCGGCAGTAGCGATGCGTACGAGATCCAATGCCTTTGTGTCAGGGGTGCCCACCCGCGGATAGTCAGCGATCGACCCTGTCTGCGCCTTCACGCGCATGATTTCATGCGGATCGAGCCCCGCGGGGTCATAGGCAGCACCGTGCGAATCAGCTGCCCCAACGATCGAAAGATCAAGCCGATAACGGCTGCGGACTTCGACGCGCTTCTCCACGATGATCTTTACAAACCGCAGTCCGAGGTTCCCCAAGCCGCTCAATACAATACGAACCGTCTTCATCTCGCGTCTTTGTACCGCATTCGAACCGGGTAATCAACGACCAACCGCATCTGCGGTTGCCCTACCACCCCAACCAACGGGGGTAAGATACTGTATCTTACCCCCTATCTCAGTCTTACCGGATGACGATCCCGATCGTGATGACGATGATCAGCGCGATGAACACGTACGCGGCGTAAGCGTTCAGCTTTCCGTTGTGCATCCGGGCGCATAGTCCGGCAATGCCGGTCGCGAGCCGGGCGAGCGGGTGGAACACGAGCCGCTCGGGGAGGTAGATGTCCCGCTGTACCCGCCGGATGGCAAGCCGGAAATAGCCGGCCGCTGCCTCCCGACTCTCCTCCTCCACCGTAGGGTGGAAGATCGCCTGAAAGATAACCCGCACCGGCTGGGAGAACCCGGTGGCAGTGTAGGTCATCTCCGGAGCGAGCCGTCGCACCCCACCGGCCCACTCCTCACCGCGCGCCACGCGCCGCCTGCGCGCAGCGAGCAGCCACACTCCGCCGGCCGTCAGCCCGAGCATGAGCAACAGGACGACGAGCGTGTACGCGGGCGACATAGCGTACACCACTGGATTTGCTTCTCCCCCGCGGTGAAGCACGACCAGCCCGCGGCCGGGGAGGAAGCTCCGTCCGGTCTGGGCACCCAGGTCGTGGAAGT
>CAZZJU010000113.1:0-1389 GCA_964654805.1 uncultured Thermotogae bacterium
TCCCTGGCGGAGGGGGCGGGATTCGAACCCGCGGAGCCTCGCGGCTCGCCGGTTTTCAAGACCGGTGGTTTAGTCCGCTCGCCCACCCCTCCGAAACCGATTATACTCGATCGAAAATAACTTTCTCTATCGTTCCGCCGCCGAGCAGTCGGTCGCCCTCGTAAAGAGCGATGATCTGTCCCGGAGTGATTGCTCGTTGAGGAGCGGCAAAATAAACGGCGAATCGACCGTCGGGGAGCAAGTGAAATGTGCACGGAGCACTAGGAGAGCGATAACGGATCTTAGCAGAAAGTTCCACTCCGTCTTCTGGAGGGCTTCCGCTAATGAAGTTTGTTTCGGATGCGACGAGCCCGGGCGCGTAGAGGTCGTTTTCATTTCCTACGATGAGAGCGTTCTTCACCGGATCGATCGCAATAACATAAAGCGGTTCGGAAGCTGTGATCCCGAGACCACGACGTTGGCCAATTGTGTAACGGACCAGCCCTTTATGTTGACCGAGAACACGCCCTTGAAGATTGATGATCGGACCAGGAGTGAAATCCTGGTTTGAAAAGAGGAAATCGAAGTTCCCTTTCACGGCGAAACATAGATCCTGACTTTCCGGAAGGCGTGCAGCGTAAAGGCGATTGGCACGGGCGAGGGCGAGTACTTCGTCTTTTCGCATTCCTCCTACTGGGAAGAGGAGACGCTCCAGGTCTTGTGAGGTCAATCCGTAAAGGAAGTAGGACTGATCCTTCTCTGGCTCAATTCCACGGTGTAGTTCTGGAGGCCTGTCTTCTTCCCGGATAATCCTTGCATGGTGTCCGGTGGCGACGTAATCAAACCCATGGGATTGGGCGTACGTAAACGCAAGAGGAAAACGCAGATACCGATTACAGCGGCCACACGGGTTTGGGGTCTCCCCACGGCGATAACGGGAGACAAAATCGCGTAGCACCATCTCATAGAACTCGACGCTTGCATCGATCGTGCGATGCGGAATCCCGATTTCCGCTGCAGCGAGTGCCGCAGCGTCGAGAGAACAGCATTTAGTTTTACCTTGATAATCCGGGGCGTTGGGGAAAGACCATAACCAGAAGGTCAGCCCCTCCACTTCGTAGCCCGCTGATTTCAGGAGGAACGCGGCAACGGTGCTGTCAACACCTCCGCTCATTAGGACGAGGACTTTCCCCTTCACCTCGCTTGTTCCCCCTCCAAGGGGACGACGCAGATAAACTCCAGCTCGTCATCACCGGCGTTGATGAACTGATGCGGTTCGTTCGCTGGTACGAAAGCAAAGTCGCCCGCGGAGATAGGTACTTCCTTGTCTTCGGATTTGATTAAGCACTTTCCCCGCACAATGAACACCTCGTGTTCCCAAGGATGGGTATGATAAGGAGTGGCTCCGTT
>CAZZJU010000113.1:1399-4968 GCA_964654805.1 uncultured Thermotogae bacterium
TTCACCCCCACACTAAACAGGCGCATTGCGTAATTCGGAGCGCCCTGGGCCGGTCCGATGAGCACTCGCTTTTTCACGTGAAACACGGTTTTCCCGTCGTGTAGATTGACCGGGGAGACATTCGCACTGTTGTCGGTGATTATCATTTTGTACCTCCTTTATACTACAACTTGGAAACAATCAACGGGACGAGCATCTCTTCGCGTGTAAGTCCGCCATGCATTCCCTTTAGCTTGACTGCATCCTTGTACGGATGGAGGATCGCTGTGTTACCGGTGGATACTACGATCAAATCGCCGATTCGATCGTGGACTTCTTCTTTAATTGCCCCGACTCCGAATAGTCCACTTGAAAGGGCTGTTTCAGAATCTATTACCACAAGTCCTCCCGATAAGTGTTCGTTGATCGCTGCCAATATCCGCTTTCTCGTTCCCTCACGCAGGTAGAGGTAGGATGCGCGTGGTTCTCCTGTGGGGGGGAGGAGAAGGCCGTGTTCAAATTCGGGAATGTGGGAGATGTCGTAGTAATCGGATTCCCGCATCGGAATAAATCCGTGGTCGGATGAGATTATAAGTAAGGTCTCGTCAATTCGGTCGATGATCTCGCGCCCGATTGCCGCATCGAGTGTCCGTAGTTCAGCGGTGAACTCCTCTGTCCATGGTCCGTAAGTGTGGGCTATAGCATCGGTCCCGCCCCAATATAGGCTTAGGAAAGTATTTCCCCTTGCTTTTTGGACCAACCGCCGCGCGAGGACGAGCATATCGGAAAAATTCACCACTGGGTGGATTTTCCCAACCCCTTTATAGATGATTGAGGAAAGCCCGCTTTTGGCGATGTATTTTCCTAACAGGATATGCGATTCCACGCCGAGTCGGTTCAACTGTGTGTACAGGGTGGAAGAGTTGAGAAAAGTTTGGTGATCGATTCCCGCTTTAAGAGCGGAATCTCCCTCTTCGTTCCCAAGGATGGAAAGGCGGACCATGTTTGTTATTGCAGATATCTCTTGTAGATACAGACGATACCCGATCATCCCGTGTTCCTGTGGGGTGAGCCCGGTACTGTAGCTTGTAAGAGCGCTCACTGTAGTGGATGGAAAAACCGAGGTTATTGGAATCATCGTTCCGGAGTTGATCAGACGGTGCAGGTACAAATCAGGATGCTCAGCGAGGAGCCGTTTAAGATGGTCATACCCGAGGCCGTCGAGTATAAGAAGAATTACCTTTTTGATTCCGTTTGGGATGGCATGTTTTACAGCAGCATACACGGCTCCAGCGCGCTTCACCCGATCCCCGAATATAGTTCGGATCACTCCGGGAATGGCAACGATCGAGTAGCCACCATAGTCGGGAAGCAGCGCGTTGCCTGGAAGACCGGAAGATCGGTGTAAAGATAGTTTTCCTTCGATACTTTTCATGCCGTTATTATAGGGAAGGACGGCGTTGATGGAAATGTTATATTATTGTGGGACGGCCGTATGCCGAGCGATGAACGCGGAGAGTTCATGCAGGCTTCGGATATCTCCGTTATTCCCGCTTCTGTCGATAAGGACGGGAACAAGCCCGGCGGCGCGGGCTGCAGTCACGTCGTCCGGTTGATCCCCCACGTAGTAGCCGCTGTCGGCGCCAAGCTTCTCTTTCATGCGCAATAACAGATCCGGAGCTGGTTTGGCAACAGCAAGCTCATTCCAAGTGTGTCCTCTCCCGATCCACAGGTGAAACAAACGATTGAGGGAGAACTTCTTGACTACCAGATCAACGATCTCTTGCGGAGAGTTGCTCACGATCGCTAGGGGATAACTGCGCCCTAGCTCCTCTAGTGCGGTAACGTCGGGGAACAGAGTTACGCGTCCCGACTCGATCGCCGCGAGCTTGCCGGCAAGATAGTTGCGTTCCCGTTGTGCCCATAAGGTCTCTATATCCTTAATTCCGAACTCCTGACAGAATTTTTCCCCTTCCCGGCGCAGACTTGAAATGTAAAGGCGCTTTGCGTTTTCCTCTGTCTCGGGGATCCCGAAATCGCGTAGCGTTTTCATGAACGCTTCAACGATCCAACCACCTGGGGTAAAGTCATCTGAGTCGAGGAGCACCCCGTCCATATCGAACCCGATTACCTGTTTGTTCACGGTAATACCGTCCTTTCTATCCGGATGCCGCGAGAGATGAGGCGTTCGATAAACTCCTCCTGCGGAACACACGTCTCCTGTGGCAGTGCTCCATGGGTAGCGATCTTCCCCATTCCGATCATGTGAGCAATCTCCGCGATCGGAAACCCGGTCGTGCGCATCATCGCCGATAACCCCGTTTGCTCGTCGTACCGATCGATAAACTCATAGCGCACCTCACGGGAGTTATTACGTGCGCTCACTCGCAGTAGCACCACGTCCGGCTCGTCAAACGAGAGTTTTTCCTGAAAGAGCCGCACCGCGAGCTCCCGGGGAACGACTTCCGTGCCGTCGAGGGTTCGCGGGGTAAGATCGAAAAAACCGAGGTCGGCGATCGTTTTCACCTTCGCAAGGTGGCCGGGATAGCGAATCGTCTTGTAGTCAAGATTTTTAACCCGGTCACGCATGGTCATCGGGAGAGTCGAACTCCCTCCTGCGGTGTGAAACGCTTCCAGGTGTTCATATGGCGGCGGGAAGGAGATCTCCTCCAATCCGGTGAGGGAGGTAACGGTCTCGGGCTCTCCATTGCTCAGGATCGTCGCTTCCTCCATGTACTCGTTTATCAGCCCGTAGGGGGAGAAAACAATTTGGTAATCGAGCGGGGGACGCGGACGCTGCGGGAGCCCACCGACGCGGATTCTCACTTCGTCTGCCCTACCTCCCAGTTCATCAACTGCCGAGGCGGCGAGCACGTTTACCAGGCCGGGTGCGAGTCCACAGTCCGGGATCACCGTGACTTCGGCTGCCCTCGCTTTTTCATCGAGTTCGAGCTCTTTGGAGACAATCTCTGGATTTCCCCCAAGGTCACAAAAACTCACTTGTGCTTCCACTGCTACTTGGGCGAGCGAGAGGTTGAAGAAGTAAGGGACGGCGCTCACCGCCACCCGGCAGCCTTTCATCGCCTCGCGCACCGCACGAGGAGCGCTTACATCTAGCTTGAGCGGAGTAGCGCGGTGGTCCCTGAGCCATTCAACGAGCGATTCCGCACGTCTCCGCTCCCGGTCAGCGATAATAAGTTCAGTCACTTCCTCGTGCTGCAGGAGATCATAGGCAATCGCCCGTCCCATCATTCCCGCTCCCAGTAATAGAATCCGCATGGTAATCTCCCCTATTTGAAATCGGTAGGATTCTACCAGGTCATGTGGTGCGTTCAAGGCGCTGGTGGTTCTGCACTCAGCGTCCTTGGAACATAAGAACGGCTTTGGAGTTATGTGAACAAGTGAGTACAACTGTGGCAGTGCGGCTTCCTGTCGACACTGTGGCGTAGAGGTCGTAGATTTTTATCCCTTCTCGTGCTAACGCTTTCGCCACTTTAGCGAGAAATCCCACCCTCTCCGGGAGCTCAAGCACCACCACTTCACGTTCGTCCACGAAGAACCCAGCTCGTCTGAGGGCATCGCGAGCGAAG
>CAZZJU010000114.1:0-4965 GCA_964654805.1 uncultured Thermotogae bacterium
GACTAAGGAGACCTTGCCTACAAGCGGATGCTCGCTGCAATAAAAGAGCGTGACGCTCTGAAGGAAAAAGGGAACCTAACAGCTGACGAGGAGAAGAAACTGAAGGAACTAAACTCTGAGATATCTTCTTTGTACGATCGAGCTCTTGACCGGTACAAAACAGCGTCGACAAAGACTGGTTCCCTCGATGTTCTGGTTAAGCTTGGGAAGCTCTACCTCGCTGCTGGGAAGCTCCTCGATGCCCAGAACGAATTCGAGCAAGTTATCCGGCGTTCTCCGTACAAGGTGGAAGCCTACAAAGGATTAGCGGATACACTCCTTGCCAAGGGGAACAAAGATGAAGCAATTCAAAACTATCGCATCGCATTTGAGCGCGCATTTGACAAGGACCTCAAGCGCCAGATCGGAGAAAAGCTAGTCCAGCTTGTTCCGAATGACACTAAGCTTAGGTTCAAACTTGCTCAGGTCTATGCAGATCAGTACATGTGGAGCTCAGCGATCAAGCAATACGCAGCGATTCTCAAACAGAATCCGGATTCAATCGAGGCTTACCTCGGAATCGCCGAAGCGTACAAGTGGAAGACCGAGTATGACACCGGGATTGATTACCTAGAGAAAGGGCTCTCGCATGCGACGAACGACGCTGACAAGATCAAGCTGTACGAAAAGATCGTAGACCTCGACCAAACGAAAGTAGGACAGAACAAGCCGCTGGACAAGGTCGGGCTTGATGCGCTGTTTGCCCTGGGCAAACTCTATCTCGCACAGGGCAACAAGGATAAAGCAAAAGAATATCTGGAGAAGCTCGCCAAGTACGATCCATCTTACAAGACCAGTGAGGTAAACGCTCTCATCGTGCAGGCGGGCGGCACGGTACAGACCCCGTCTCAGACCGTCGCTCCCACAGTAGTACAGACGCCAAGTGCAGTACAGACTTCGAGTACAAGCACAGTACAAACTCCGAGCGCGGTGCAGACATCGAGTAATGGCTCGTAGAAACTTCTCTGACCTCGTGTCACTTATAGCGAGGTTGCGAGGGCCAAACGGTTGTCCATGGGATCGGGCGCAGACACACGAAAGTCTGCGCCCGTACGTACTCGAAGAGGCGTACGAGGTGATTGCGGCGATCGAGGCGCAGGAACCGGACGCGCTCGCCGATGAGCTCGGCGACTTGTTACTCCAAGTTCTTCTCCATTCCCAGATTGCAGCTGAGGCGGGCGAATTCACAATCGATGATGTCATCGACAATCTCGCTGCCAAACTGATCCGTCGCCATCCGCACGTCTTTGGAGATGCGCCATCCGACATTCCCTCAATAAGACAAAACTGGGAGAAGATCAAGGAAGGGGAAAGGAGAAAAGTCCATCCCCTCCCTCCGCTCCTTTCCGCGCGCAAGCTTGTCGAAAAGGGGGTAGATCCGGAGGGCGTTTCCTATCCGAACTCCGAGCTTGCCGCGGGCGGAAAGATCATCGCGGCGATCAAGGCGGCGTGGGATGCCGGGTTCGACCCGGAGATCGCCCTCAAGAAAGCGGTATCCCATCTCAATGGAGGGAAGTGAGCGTGCGCGACGCAAGCGTGTACTGGATTGAAACCTCAGAAGAGGAGATCCATTTCATCGATGCGATCATCTCCGCTTACGACGGCTTAGCGAACGTACGTCGCGATTACCGCATAAAGGATGGAAAGACCTATTTCAAAGTGTATGTAGGACCAGGACTTGAGAGTGAATTCGAGGAACTTATAGCCGAGCTACGAAAAAAGGCGAAAATCGGAAATGTTTTCAGGGATAATGAAGCTCCTACGCCCCCATGAAACTGTTCCTTCGATCTTCGCTGTAGACTATTCTCGGCTCTATCGCGCCGGGAAACGAGCAATATTGTTTGATCTTGACAATACCTTGGGCGGCCGCCGACCGCGCCAGCTCGATCCAAAGGTGAAGCAACTTTTGGAGGAAATAACCCGAATCGGGTTTAAAATTGGGATACTCACCAACCGCCGGATTGGTACGAATGACCAAGTAATCCGCTCATTGGAAGAGAAATATCCTGTCGTGGTTAGGGCTGGAAAACCGCGGCGGCGTGGGTTCCGCGAGATACTGAAGCAGCTCGATGCTTCTCCGGATGAAGCAGTGATGGTGGGTGATCGCCGCCTCACTGATATCATTGGAGCGAACCGCCTCGGGATCTATTCTATCCGGATCTGTCCGAGCAAGCGTGCCTGATCGTTTGGCTCGACTCCGTTCTTCGGCTATTATCAGCGGGGATTCCCATTCTCAAGGAGGTCCATTAAATGCACGTGAAGGACATCGTATCGCTCGCTGATCTGACCACGGAAGAGATCTACGAGATCCTGGAAACGGCCCGCAACCTCAAGCTTGAGCTTCGCGCCGGCGGGGTCAAGCACGAGATGCTCGCGGGAAAGACGCTCGCGTTGATTTTCCAGAAGCCGTCCCTGCGCACCCGCGTCTCGTTCGAGACCGGAATGACCCAACTTGGGGGACACGCGATCTACCTCGGACCGAACGACATCAAGCTCGGGCAGAGGGAGACGACCGAGGACATCGCGATCGTGCTCTCCCGCTACGTCGACGGGATTATGGCCCGCGTGTTCGAGCACAAGGTGGTCGAGGACCTGGCCAAATACGCCACCGTCCCGGTGATAAACGGCCTGTCCGATTTGCTCCACCCGTGTCAGATACTGGGCGATCTTCTGACGATATGGGAGAAGAAGCGAGCCCTGGAAGGGCTGACGCTGGCGTTCATCGGGGACGGGAACAACGTCGCCCACTCCCTGATCAACGGATGCGCCAAGGTGGGGATGGACTTCCGCATCGCCTGCCCCGAGGGCTACGAGCCAAACGAGGATATCGTAACCGCGGCGCGCGATAGCGGGGGAAGCGTCGAGATCACCCATGACCCCAAGGAGGCAGCAAGCGGTGCCGACGTGATCTACACCGATGTCTGGGCGAGCATGGGAGAAGAGGACAAGGCCGAGCAGAAGAAGCACGCGTTCACCGGGTTCACCGTTGATGATGCCCTGCTCAAGTTGGCCGATCCGGATGCGCTTGTGATGCATTGTCTACCCGCCCACTACGGCGAGGAGATCACCTACGCGGCGTCGCGCAGCCGCGGAAGTGCGATCTTCGACCAGGCCGAGAACCGCATGCATGCGCAGAAAGCAGTCCTGGCCCTACTCATGTCCTAGGGAGGTTACATTGCCCGATGAAGTGACGCTCGGATCGGAGAACAAAGGAGACTGCCACATACGACTGGCGCCGGCGGACTCGCTTGCGATCGAGATCCACACGAGCAATCCCGATCTGTTCGTCCCCGGGATCGAAGCGGTGGTGACCGAGACCTTGGGGGGGCTCGGACTGGCACAGGCCAAGGTGGAGATCACTGAACAGGGGGCGCTCGACTACGTTATCGCCGCCCGGGTGGAGGCGGCAGCGCGGACCATGTTCCCTGACCTACCCCCGCTCCGGCCGCAGGTTGAGCGGAGCCCGTCCGAGCGCGATCGCCTGCGCCGGACGCGCCTGTACGCCCCGGGGAACAACCCGCGCGTGCTTGCAGGCGTGGAACTGCACGGCGCCGATTGCGTGTTGCTCGATCTCGAGGACTCGGTCCCCCCGGCGGAGAAGGGCGCGGCACGGATTCTGGTCAAACACCTGCTGGCCACCGTCAACTTCCCTGAAGTCTGGGTGCGGATAAACCCGCTTGCGACCTACGGGATGGACGATCTGGCAGAGGTGATGCTCGGCCGGCCGCATGGGATCTGCCTGCCCAAGGCAGAATCCGCTGAAGATGTGAGAGGGCTGGCGGCAGAGCTATCACGACTCGAATCCGAGCTCGGGTACGAACCCGGAAGGACACTGATCATGCCGATCATCGAGACCGGCAAGGGAGTGCTCCATGCCGAGGAGATCGCGACTGCGGATCCGCGTGTGGCGGTGATCGCGTTCGGGGCGGAGGACTACACCCGCGACGTCGGAGCAAGACGTACACACGACGCGCTCCTTTACCCGCGGTCAATGATCGTCGCCGCCGCAGCGATGGCCGGCATCCAGGCCTCGGACACGGTGTACGCGAACCTGGAGGACGAGGAGGGCCTGATCGCGGAAACGGAGCATATCCGCGATCTTGGGTTTGTGGGCAAGGGCGTGATCAACCCGCGCCAGATCGGGCCGATCCACTCTGTCTTTTCCCCGAGTCCGGAGGAGATCGAGGAGGCGAAGAAGATCGTTGCTGCAGCCGAGGAGGCTGAGAAACAAGGGATCGGGGCAATCGCGATCGGAGGGAAGATGATCGACAAACCGGTCCTCGAGCGGGCCCGCCGCACGCTTCGCCTCGCCGGGAAGATCAAGGAGGGAGTCGAATGAAAAACGCGCTTGGCCGTGAGATACCGGATCGCATCGGAGATCGGACCCTGCGCCCGTTCCAGGGAGCGTTTGCCACTACGCCGACCGGGAAGAAGGCCCCCCGCCCACAGAAGACGGTCCGCCCCGGAGAGAACAAGGTCCTCCGTTCGATTGAAGAGGCGATCGAGGCAACCGGGCTCAAATCCGGGATGACGATCTCGTTCCACCACTCGTTCCGAAACGGCGATTACCTCGTGAACATGGTCATCGACGCCTGCGCGCGCATGGGGATAGACGACCTACGGCTGTTTCCAACCGCCCTGTTCCCGGTGCACGAACCACTCATCGAGCACATCAAAAACGGGGTGGTGACCCGGATCGAGGGATCGATGAACGGACCGGTCGGCGCGTTCGTCTCGAAGGGCGGGAAGCTGAAACAGCCGGCTGTCCTGCGCTCGCACGGCGGACGCTGGCGGGCGATCGAAGCGGGCGACGTGCACATCGACGTCGCGTTCATCGCCGCATCGCAGGCCGACCCATACGGAAACGCGACCGGGATCAAGGGGAAGACCCCGTGCGGCCCGATCAGCTTCTGCACAGTCGACGCT
>CAZZJU010000115.1:0-4761 GCA_964654805.1 uncultured Thermotogae bacterium
GATGGCCGGATACTCGATCGAGAAGCGGGAGCCCGTCTCGGAAGTAGCCCCGCGCTCGGTCGACCTGGAAGCACACCAGAGCCCGTACCCGCTCGTTCGCGCTCGTCGCCGCGATGTCGGATTCGCTCACCCCGAATCTCTCCATCTCGTCCTGGGGCAGGTAGATCCTTCCCATCTCGTAGTCGCGCTTTATGTCTTGCCAGAAGTTGGTGAGCTGGAGCGCGGTGCACGTGTTGTCCGACAGTTTGAACAGCTCTTCATCGCGATAGCCATAGAGCATGAGGAACAGCCTTCCGACCGGGTTTGCCGAGTGATCGCAGTAATGAAGGAGTTCCCCGAAATCCGCGTACCGGGTCACCCGTTGATCAATCCGGTTCGCTTCGATCAATTTGAGGAACGGCTCCTTAGGCAGGTCGAACTCCGCGATTGTTCCCTTGAGCGCGACGATCACCGGGTGGCGCGGTGCCCCGGAATAGGCGGCATGAAGCTCGGACTCGAACCGGTCGAGGAGGGCGGTCCGGTCCCCGGGAGCTTCATCGCCGATATCGTCGACCGTGCGGCAGAACGCGTACACCGCCGCGATGTGAATCCGCATCCGCCGCGGCACCAGAAGCGATATGAGGGTAAAGTTCTCGTAGTGTTGCTTGGTCAGACGCAGGCAGAGGTCCCGCGCCGCGGAAAGGGACGGCGGACTTTCCGGCAGCTCGATCAGGGTACGGATGTGTTCGGCTACCATCCCTGCACTTGCACGACGACGTTGCGCTCCCGCGGTCGGTCGAGCTCGATTAGGAAGATCCGCTGCCAGCGTCCAAGCATAAGTTCACCGTCGACCACCGGGATCGTCTCGCTCGCTCCGAGGAGGAGGTGCTGGCAATGGGCGTGTCCGTTCGGGCATTCCTCCTCGGTCATGTTCTCGGTGCGGACGACAAAGTCGTTGTGCTTGTAGTCTCCGTCTTTGGGGGCGATTCGCTGCAGGAAGCGGGCCATATCGCCCAACAGGAGGGGTTCATTCTCGTTGATCTTAACCGCCGCAGTGGTATGACGGGAGAAGACAAGCGCCATCCCCTCAGTTATTCCGGCCCGAGCGACGATATCCTGCACTTCATCCGTAATGTCTATGAACTCAAGCTCACGACTCGCGGTTCTGGATATGATTTCTCGATGAACTTTCATTTGCATGATCTCGTGGTCCAATTTTGCATCCATGATATCAGGAGATAGTGGTCTTCTCCATTCCCTCCTTTCTCGTTCTTATTTCGTCGATTTCCTGTAATCTTCGAACAACTTCCTCGATCACGTCGTCCGGGGTAGACGCCCCGGCGGTCACCCCGAACCTCTCCCGGTCGGTAAGCCAGTCCGGATCGATCTCGTTCGCCGATTCGATGTGATAGGTCGGGACTCCGGTTCCTCGGCAAGTCTCGGCGAGCTTGCGCGTGTTCGCCGAGGACCGGCTCCCCACCACGATCAGTGCATCGACCTGTTCGGCAAGTTCGCGCGCCGCTTGATAGCGTCGTCCGGTCTCTGGACAGGTGGTGTCGATGATCCTGATCTCCGTCACTTCGCCGGTGTAGCGTTTCGTGAGTTCCTGGGCGAATTGGCCGAATAACTCCGGTTTCTTCGTGGTTTGGGCGATTATCCCAACCTTCTTTACCTCTGGCGGAAGCTCGATATTCGGGGTGAGGGTGGCGATCCCCTTCCCCCGTGTCCAGGAGAGGATCCCCTTCACCTCGGGATGGTCGGCCTCGCCGTAGACAACGACGAAATATCCCTCATCCACCAGCTTGGCCGCCGTCTGCTGCGCCCGACGCACGATCGTGCAGGTCGTGTCGACGAGCCGCAGCCCGCGGCGGCGGATCTCCGCGTACACTTCCTCCCCCGCTCCGTGGGCGGTGATCGCCACTGTGCTACCGGATGGGACTTCATCGAGGGAGTGGACCAACCGCGCTCCCTTGTTCGCCAGCGTCTCCACCACGTGGGTGTTGTGCACGATCGCTCCCAGGGTGAAGAGCGGTCCATGCTCCTTCACTTCGGTTTCGATCATCTCCACCGCCCGGTTTACTCCGAAGCAGAACCCGAGCACCTTGGCACGCACTATTTTCATTCCCCCTCCTTCGTCAGCCTGCAGTAACGGCCGAGGGCCATCACCGGGAAAATGTCCCGGTACAGGTGGTAGTTGATCATGAAATCCGTCGGGAATCCGGTTCCGGTGAAATACGGTTCATCCCAACCGCCGTTGGGGCTTTGTGTTTCGATCAGGTACTCCACTCCGCGGGCGACCGCTGGGTGGTACGCCTTTCCCGCGGCGATCAGTGCGAGGAGGGCCCACGCGGTCTGGGACGCGGTCGAGGGGCCGCGTCCGCGCCATGCGGGATCGTAGTAGCCTTCAATGCGCTCTCCCCAACCGCCGTCGGCATTCTGATGGCCAATCAGCCAATCGACCGCGCGCCGCACATACGGAGAGTCCATGTCCTCTCCGACCGCGGCCAGCGCCGGTAGAACCGCTCCGATCCCATAGGTGAGGTTAACTCCCCACCGTCCGAACCACGCCCCGTCCGGATCCTGCTCGCTTTGGATGTAATGAAGGGCACGGTCGATCGGCTTGAACCCCTTTTTATATCCGAGTCGGCCGAGAAGCTCGACGATGTGGGCAGTCACGTCGACTGACGGAGGGTCGATCACCTCCCCGAAGTCGGCGAACGGAATCTCGCGCAGAAGCGCCTTGGTATTGTTTCGATCGAACGCACCCCAACCGCCATTTGTACTCTGCATCCCAAGAAGCCACTCCAACCCGCGGGATATCGCGTGTTTTTTCCTCCGCTCATCGAGATCCACCCCCATGAGCGCACTCATCACGACCGCGGTATCATCGGTATCCGGATAGATGTCGTTGGCGAACTCGAATGCCCATCCTCCCGGTCGTGCACGGCTTCGTACCTGCCAATCGCCCCCGGTGAAGATCTGCTCGTTGAGGAGCCATTCTCCTGCCTTTACTAACGCCGGGTGGTCGCTGGATAGGCCGGCCTCCTCGAGGGCGAGGACAGCGAGGGCGGTGTCCCACACCGGAGACAAGCAGGATTGCAGGCGGAACGTGTTTTCCTCTTCAATCGCGAATCCCTTCTCGCCGTAGAATCCGGAAAATCCCTTACGCATCACCGGGTGATCCATCGAATAGCCGAGCGCCTTGAGCGCAATCAGTGAGTAGACCCACGGTGGTTGAATCCCTCCCCACGAGCCATCCGCCTCCTGGCGAGCAATGATCCAGTCCACGGCTTTTCGGATGGCGGTTTTACGCAGTGGTTTCACTGGGGAGTGATCGTAAACTCTTAGGAGTTTATCCAACAGCCGGAATCCCTTAGCCCACGCCGAGTGCTTGGTCACCGGAATGTGCAGATCCGCGTTCTCCTTTCCGTTTACGAACAGTTCGTCGATATGAGCGTATTTCGGAAGCGGGAATACCGGCCTGAGGGTCTGAATGATCGTCATTGGGACGATCGTACCCCGCGCCCAGCAGGCGAAGTCATAGATGCTGATCGGAAACCAATGGGGAAGGAAGATGACCTCCGGCGGCATCATCGGGGTCCCACGCCAATCCCACTCCCCGAGCATGGCGAGCCAGATCTTCGTGAAGATTCGCGCTTTTTCCACCCCACCCTTGCTGAGGATAAACTCGCGCGCTGCGCGCATCTCCGGTGTGTCCGGTGAGATGCCTGCCAGCTTGAGCGCCAGGTAGGCCTCGATCGTGGTTGACAGTTCCCCCGGTCCCTCGTACCAATTCGCCCAAGTTCCATCATCTCGCTGCTGTGAGAGGATGTAGTTGGCGATCTTCTTCCATTCCTTCTTGTCCGCCACACCGAGGATATGAGTGAGAAACATGTGCTCAGCGGTGATAGTAACGTTCGACTCAAGCTCACCCCACCAGTATCCCTCATCGTACTGCAGGGAAAGGAGGTGCGAGGTCCCCTGCGATATTGCTTCGTCAAGCTTCGTAGCGGTCACAACTTCAGGCATCTTCCGCCTCCTTTGTCAGCACACGTACAGTCCGTATCACCGCATCGGGAAGCTCGTCTTCCGGGATGTTGCGCATTGTGATCTCACCGTGCACGTAAATCGTCCCCACGCCTGCTCCGCCGACCAGACCAACATCAGCCTCCTTCGCCTCTCCGATCCCGTTCACCACGCATCCCATCAACGCCACAGTGAGCGGGACGGACACGTCCTTCAATTCCTCCTGCACCTTCTCCGCGATGCTGAGCAGGTCGATCTCGGTGCGGCCGCACGTCGGGCAGACGCGGTAGGTAATCCCGTGCTGCCGCAGCCCGAGGGCACGCAGGATTGCGTAGGCGACGTGCACCTCCTCCACCGGGTCGCCGGTGAGCGATACGCGCACGGTGTCCCCCAGCCCCTCTTCGAGCAGGATCCCCAGCCCTGCGGCCGAGCGAATCGCCCCTTCCCACGGTGTTCCTGCTTCAGTGATTCCAATGTGAAGTGGATAGTCGACCTCGCGGGCGATCATCCGGTAGGCGGCGATCGTCAGCGGCACGTCCGTCGCCTTGAGCGAGATCACGATATCGTGAAAGCCGTGCTTCTCCAGGATGCGCACCTCGCGTAAAGCGCTTTCCACCATCCCGTCGGCGGTTGCCTCCCCATGCGGACCGCGGAACTCGGGGGCGAGCGATCCCGAGTTCGCTCCCACCCGGATCGGGATCCCTGCAGCCTTCGCTGCCTCCACCACCTCCCCGATCTTCTCCGGGTCGGTTATGT
>CAZZJU010000116.1:0-4691 GCA_964654805.1 uncultured Thermotogae bacterium
TGCAGGCGGAGGGTGAAATCGGCGCGATCAACATGGTGTACGGGGCGGCTGCGGCCGGAGTGCGGACGATGACTTCTTCCTCATCGCCCGGGATCAGCCTCAAGCAGGAAGGGATTTCATACATAGCCGGTTCAAATCTGCCGGCGGTGATCGTTAACATCGTGCGCGGCGGGCCGGGACTCGGGGATATCGCTCCGGCGCAGTCCGACTACTTCCAAGCGACCAAAGGAGGAGGGCACGGGGACTATCACATGATCGTGCTCGGCCCCTCGACCGTTCCTGAGGCGGGCGAGCTCACGATGCTCGCTTTCGATCTAGCCGATAAGTACCGAATTCCGGTGATGATCCTTGCCGACGGGATGCTCGGACAGATGATGGAGCCGGTCGAGCTTCCCGATCCTATCGATCCTGATTCCCTTCCGAAGAAAGATTGGGCCCTCACCGGGGCGAAAGGGCGCGACCCGAACATCGTCTTGAGCTTCGATCTCGATCCCGAGGTTCTTAAGCAGATGAACCTTGAGCTACAGCGCAAGTATCGTGAGATCGAGCGCAACGAAGTGCGTTACGAGACGTACGAGACGGACGACGCGGAGATTGTAATCGCCGCCTACGGTACGGTCGCCCGGATCGCCAAAACCGTGGTGCGCCGGGCGCGGGCGGAGGGGATCAAACTCGGTTTATTCCGACCGATCACCCTGTGGCCGTTCCCGTACGAACCGTTGCGGGCGCTCGCCGACCGGGTCGACACGATCCTCACCGTAGAGATGAGCGCCGGACAGATGTGGGAGGACGTCAGGCTGGCGGTTGGGGAGCGGGCTGAGACCCCGTTTTACGGTGAAATGGGTGGGGTCGTAACCACTCCGCGGAAGATCCTAAGCGAGGTGAGGAAGTATGCCGGTTAATACAGAAAACATGATTAAAGTCTTCGGCCGGCCCAAGAGCCTGACCGACGCCCGCTTCACCTACTGCCCGGGTTGTCACCACGGGATACTCACGCGAATCATTGCCCAGGCGATCGACGAACTCGGGATCGCCGACCGAACGGTGACAATCGCTCCGGTGGGATGTGCCGTCTTTGCCTACCTCTGGTACAAATGTGATGCAGTTCAGGCTTCGCACGGGCGAGCGAGTGCGGTGGCGACCGGGCTCAAACGAGCTAATCCAAACCTGATCGTTCTTTCCTATCAGGGGGACGGGGACTTTGCGAGCATCGGGACCGCGGAATCGATCCACGCGGCGAACCGCGGTGAGAACATCACTGTGATCTTTGTGAACAACCAGATCTACGGGATGACCGGTGGGGAGATGGCCCCGACAACTCTTGTTGGTCAGCGCACTACTACCACTCCGACGGGACGGGATCCGAAGCTATTTGGCTACCCGATTCGCTTTTCCGAGATGATCGCCACCCTCGAGGCGCCGGTATACGTCACCCGCCAGGCTCTCTATGACACGCGGCGGATTATGGACGCGGAAAAGGCGATCAAAAAGGCCCTTACCTACCAAGTTGAAGGGAAGGGGTACTCCCTGGTGGAGGTCCTTGCCACGTGTCCGACCAACTGGCACATGAGCCCGGTCGATGCCAATCGGCATATCGCTGAAGTGGTAACAAAGGCGTTCCCGCTGGGCGATCTGGTTGATAGGGGGCAATGATGGAACGTTCAGTGATTATCGCCGGATTTGGAGGGCAAGGGGTGATCCTTGCTGGGAAGATCCTTGCACTAGCGGGGATGGACCATGGCCTTGAAGTCACCTGGCTCCCTTCCTACGGCCCTGAAATGCGCGGGGGGACTGCTAACTGCACGGTGGTTATCTCTGATGAACCGGTGGGTTCCCCGATAGTGGATGAGCCGACCGATTTAATCGCGATGAACCTACCCTCGCTCGATAAATTCGAACAGGTAGTAGCCGAAAACGGAACGATCGTAGCTAACGCTTCTCTCATCGATCGGAGCATCAAACGCGGCGACGTCAGAGCTTACATGGTGGATGTGCACGCCCTTGCGGAGAAGGCGGGAAGCTCACGTGCGATTAATATGGTCGCCCTCGGAGCGTATATCAAGGCAACCGGTGTCCTCCCGTTGGAAGTGGTTAAACGAGCGATGGCGCGAATGCTCGAGGAAAGCGGTAAAGGAAGATTCATCTCCATGAATGAAAACGCTATTAACGAGGGGTATAACGCTGTCTGAGAAAGAACGAATTGAAAGCAGAGAAAAGATCTTCGCGGGGGAGTTTCTCCGTTTGGTTGTGGATAGGGTTATCCTCCCTGATGGAAGGAAGGCAACGCGGGAAATTGTTCTGCATCCGGGAGCGGTTGCGATTCTCCCGATCCTGCCTGATGGGAAGGTCCTTCTTGTCCGCCAACATCGTTCCGCAATTGGGAAATCACTGTGGGAGATACCAGCAGGCAAGCTCGATCAGGAAGGAGAGTCTCCGTTGGATTGTGCGAAGCGGGAATTGTGGGAAGAGACCGGATATGAGGCAGCGGATTGGGATGAAGTATTCGGTTTTTACACTTCACCAGGTTTTACTGACGAACGGATAATCCTTTTCCGTGCTGCGGGATTGACGAGAGTGACGGACCCACTTCCCGGGGAGATATCCGAACAGAAGGCATTTGCGCTTGATGAGATCGCAGATATGCTTTTGAAAGGTGAATTCGAGGACGCGAAGACAATCTTAGCGCTGGAATGGTTGCAAATGAACTACCGATGAAGTCTACATTCTTCCTGTTTGGTAAGGAGGACAGCGGCGAGTATCGATTCACTCCCGCGGATCTTCCAGAGAACATGCGTGTGCTCGGGGAGGGACAGCTCGGCGGGAAGGCACGCGGTCTCTTATTCGTGATTAATCATTTACGACGAGGTGGAAAACTCACCAGCCACGATGAGTTCATCGGTTTTCCCGACTCGTTTGTTATAACTACCGATGTCTACGATGAATTCATGGCGGCCAACCGCCTGGATGAAGAGGTGCGTGCTCGCTGCGCCGGGAAGATGTCCACAGAGGAGCTGCAGTCCCGGATTGTAGAAGCACACTTTCCCGATTCGGCTCGAGAGGTACTACGGAAGTTTCTCGCTTCGGAACGAAGACCGCTTGTAGTCAGGTCGTCTTCAGTGATGGAGGACAATCCGAACCACTCGTTCGCCGGGATATACCTCTCGGAATTCCTGGGAAACACCGGGACGGACGAGGAGCGGTTGGATCAATTAGTGATGGCAATTAAGCGTGTCTACGCGTCAACTTTCGGACGCAACGCCCGCGCCTACAGAAAGCGTCACGGCCTTCCTTGGGAAGAGGAAAAGATGGCGATCCTCATTCAGAACATGATCGGAAGCCATTATCCGCATGATCTCTTCTACCCGTTGATCGGTGGGGTCGCCTTTTCCCTCAACTTCTACCCGTGGAGCGATCGCTTGCGGCCGGAGGACGGGGTGGTGCGGCTCGTCGTTGGGGTAGGAACACGGGCGGTGGGGAGGGAGTACGCGCGCGTCTTCTCCCCGATCATGCCAGGGCTACGACCCGAGGGATCCGACACCAGGGCAATCATTCGTTATTCGCAGGAGACGGTCGATGTCCTCGATATGAAAACCGGCCGACTTGGGCAGAGAAAACTGTTCCAACTAGATAATCCTCTTCTACGGGAAGTTTGTTCGATCGTTTCGCCGGATGGAACCCTGTACGAACCAGTAGGAGGACTACGCAGCGGAGGGCGATACGTAGCTACATTCAGCAGGTTCATCGAAAACAATACCGTGTTTCCGTTTACACCGCTTATCCGCGAGCTCCTTTCCAGCCTGGAGCGGCTATTTGAACTTCCGATAGACATCGAATTTGCAGTCGATTTTCCCCTCGATTCTTCTGCGGCAGAACCACGTTTTTACCTCCTTCAGGCACGCCCGCTTGGAGGGAGGCCTGAACACAGGCGCATACGTATCCCCGAGATCCCGGAGGAGAGAGTACTTCTCTCCTGTCGCAATGTACTGGGAAATGGCAAGAAGCGAGGAATTAAACACCTGATTTTCGTTGATCCGATGACGTACAGTTTCGATCGTGCCGGTGTTGTCGCTCGGAGAGTAGGGGAGATCGATCAAGCGCTGGAGGATACTCCTTATATCTTGGTCGGTCCTGGCCGATGGGGGACGACTAATCCGCAGCTCGGGGTTCCTGTGCAGTACGGAGAAATCGCGGGGGCTGAAGTCATAGTAGAGATGGCGACTGAGTCGTTCGCCCCTGAGCTTTCTTATGGAACACACTTCTACGCCGATATGGTGGCGAGCGGGGTGCTTTATATCCCATTTCGGGAAGAGGAAGGAGACAGGTTCAACCGCGAACTCCTGTACAGCCTTCCTGTGGTCGACCCCGATGACGACATCCTGCACGTGTACTCAGAAACGGGATTTGACGTGTATGCAGACGGGACGGGTAAACGGGCTGTTATAGCTGTTTCTTCATGACGAGACAAACGGATCATTTTCTGGTATTCTAAGGTGAGGTATTTATCAGTTACGCGATAGGAGGATCGAGGAATGGCCGAGGTAACACTCAATAAAGTGACGAAAAAGTTCGGGGATTTCACCGCAGTGAAGGGAATCGATCTTACAGTCGAGGACGGTAAATTTACTGTTCTCGTCGGGCCCTCTGGGTGTGGGAAGACAACGACCCTTCGAATGATCGCTGGATTGGAAGAG
>CAZZJU010000117.1:0-4641 GCA_964654805.1 uncultured Thermotogae bacterium
CCTTCCCGGGATCGCTGCCCAGATCGAGCGGATCAGAGTGACTGCCGCTGGTTCGGTCCTGTTGTTCGACGTTGGGGACACCTGGCAGGACTACCGAGTTCCGATCTACGCCGTTTGGGGGGCTGACCGGACGGAAAAGTGGATGAACAAGCTTGGGTACGATGCAATGGCTCTTGGGAATCACGACCTCTACTACGGGGCGGATCGACTATTTGCCCTTTCTCAAATGGCGAAGTTTCCGATCCTCTGCGCCAATTTGAAAGCCGTACCCGGATTTTCCCCTCCGTTTGTGCCGTATACATTTGTGCAGGCAGGAGGGGTGCGTGTTCTCGTGATCGGGGTTATTACCGACGCAGACCTTCCATACTTCGATTATCCCTGGCTCACTTACCTTAGCCCAGCGAAGGCTCTCGGTAACGTCCTGAAAGAAGTGGGTAAAAGGGCCGATTTAGTGGTTGTTCTCGGGCATCTTTCGGTGCAAGACGCGGTGCGGATTGTAAACGAGGTCCCTGGGGTGGACGTTTTCCTCACCGGGCATTCACACGAGCTCACTTGGGAACCGGTGCGCGTCGGAGACACGATAATCCTCCAGGCAGGAGCGTTCGGCCGTTATTTGGGAGCCCTCACTCTTACGGTCAATACCGCGACAGGCACGATCGAGAAGGCAAGGAACACCTTTTACGAAATAGAACAAACCCCGGTCGATCAGGACCGGGGCTATATCAGGCTGACGATTGTCGGAACTGTGCTTCTTGGGCTTCTGCTCCTTCTTTTCTAAAAGTTGTAGGATAGGGTCAATCCGTCACCGGTGAATCCCAGGGAGAAACCCTTCTCCTTGGCCACGGTGTAGGCATCGTAGCCGCTATACAGCGACCAAGCGAGATGGGCCAGTCCGACGATCGAATAACCCGAGTACCAGTAGTAAGGGGATAACATGGAGGCGATGTATCCACCGCCGACCAGGATTGCCACATCAACCCCGAAATGAACGATCGCCTTGTCCGGCTCGTCGTTCAGCAGTTGCCCCAATCCCGGAAGGAGGAACGAGGCCAATCCTGGGATCCATGCTTCGTTCTGGGTCTGAGCAGCGGATACCAACATGCTCGACATGGAAGCGATTACGAGTACCAAAACTCCGACTAGTGCGTATTTCATGCTGTACCTCCTTTAGCTAGAACGTTATCAAAAACCCTATCGACAGCCAAGGAAACCCCAGGATATCCAACGCTCCACCGAGGTCGAAATGGATATTCGGAGTCAGATGGAACAGAACGCCCAATCCAGCTTCGGGCCAGAAGATCCAATTGGTTCCGACATGCAAGTAAAAGCTGACAATGGGTAATGCTTTCTTCGTTGCGGCGATGAGGTCATCGAGTTTGATTCCCGGCTTATCCTGTGCAATCTTTAATGCCGTTTCCTCCGCCCATTTGCCGGAGGGGACGAAGTAGCTCCGCCACACGACCCCTCCGCCGTTCAGAAGGTTCACTCCTAGGGAAGTTGTCGGCATTCCGAAACCGTTGAGGGACGAAAAGCCGAGCTGGTAGCCGGTGTCAAGTCCGATGGTGACGCCCCATCTCCCACTGTTGTAGGCGTCTTTCACTTGTTCCGCCAGCGCCTTTGGAGAGACTCCGGGAGTGCTGGTGGTCGTGGCAGGGGGTGATGTAGTAGTTGTCGTTGTGGTCGAGGCGACAGGTTTTCCCGGAGCAGGAAACCGGATCTCTTGAATGCTCGTCAGTTTCACCGATTGCACGTCCCCTGCCGGGGTGCGCAGACCGATCACCTCCGGAATCCCTCCGATCGTTCCCACGAGGATGTTCCCGTCGAATGTCTCCACAGTGGCATTTCCTCCCTCGTCGGAGAACCGGATTGCCTTGATGTTCGAACGCTGTACGGTGAAGATATCACCAGTATCCGAGGTCACACTAATTACACTGGGGATTCCAAATTCGATTGTCCCTTGCAATACCGAGCCACTTTTAGTGATGATCGTCTCTCCGAAAGCCGGTATCGAAACGACCAGCACCAGAATACACAACCATCCTAGCCAGCCGACGCGTCGCATGGCTGTTCCTCCTTTGAACAATTTGTCATTCACCACCGATTTTGGCCAGGATTTCATCAGGAATATCGAAGTTGGCGAATACCTCCTGAACATCCTCGTTATCATCCAAGGCGTCAATCAATCTAAGAACTTTCTCTGCCGTCTGTCCCTCCACATGCACCGTGTTCTTCGGGATCATCGTGACCTCAGCGCGGCTGGGGGTGATCCCGAGCTTCGCCACTTCGGCCTGCAGCGCGGCTAAATCGTTCGGGGCGCAATAGATCTCGATCAGGTCACCCTGATCGTCGAATTCCTGTGCCCCAAGCTCAATCAAGTTCATAAGCAGTTCATCTTTATCGATCCCTTCCGGGATCTGCTCGATGGTGATCACTCCGCGCCGTTCGAACAACCACGACACGCTCCCAGCGGCGGCAAGGTTCCCCCCGTGTTTGCTGAAGATGTGCCGCACCGCGGCAGCAGCGCGATTGCGGTTGTCTGTGACTACCCGCACAAGGATCGCTACTCCTTCGGGGCCGTACCCCTCGTAGGTGATCTCCTCGTAGCTCACCCCGTCGAGCTCACCTGTCGCCCGCTTGATCGCCCGCTCGATGTTCTCCTTGGGCAGGTTCGCTGCCCGCGCCCGCTCGATCGCGTGGGCGAGTCCAGGGTTGTTCTCCGGGTTTGGATCACCGTTCCGCGCTTGCAGGGTGATCTCCTTGATCAGTTTGGCAAAGAGGCCGGAGCGCTTTTTGTCCTGCCGCTCCTTACGGTACTTTATGTTCGCCCATTTATTATGTCCAGACATGCCTTCTCCCTCTCCTTGTGGTCTTCTTAACCACCATAATAGCAGGTAGAGCGTTAGTTGTGCAAGAAGGAGCTACTCAAACGGGTGCTCGCGGGAGAATTCAGGGAGATAATTTTCTGCGCTCTCCAGTTCTTGGATGAACCCATGCGTGAACCCGAGCCTGTCTGCCTCTTCGAGCACTGCTTCGTACTCTTCCGGAGTGATGGAACGGGAAAGTGTAGGATGCGATTTGACAAGCGGGGTGGGGTGGTACTGCGCCATCAACGAGATGTGGATATCCGGTGAAATCTCCCGGGCGAGGGCCCGCAGGACCTGGATGCTGTTTTCCACCGCGCCGGGAAGGACGAGATGTCGGACGATAACCCCGTTACGGATGAAGCCCTGCTCGTCGAACTTCGCGCTGATCCCCTTCTGGCGGACCATCTCCGCGATCGCTCTTAAAGCGACCTGTGGGTAATCGCGCGCTCCGGAGTAGCGGAGGGCAAGATCGGGATCCATGTACTTGAAATCGGGAAGGTAAACGTCGATTTCCTCGGCAAGCATCTGCAGCGTCTCGACACGGTCGTAGCCACCGGTGTTCATGACAAACGTCGGGCGATGACCGCGGCGGCGCAATGCTGATATGATCGCCCGCATCTGCGGGATCATATGGGACGGTGATACAAACCCGACATGGGAGACCCCGCGGGAGAGGATCTTCTCGATGCGGAAGACGATCTCTTCCAACGACAGGTCGTATTCTACAATCCGTCCGCGGTTACGGCTGATCTCATAGTTCTGGCAGTAGATGCACTGCAGATTGCAGTGGGTAAAGAAGATGTTGCAGATCCCGTGCTCGCCGCCGAAAACCGGCTCTTCCCCGTGGTGGTCCACGATCGCTCCGATTTGGAAGGAGCTTCCACTCCTGCAGAACCCAAGTTTTCCCTTAGTGCGGTCGACATAACACTCCCACGGACAGAAAGCACAATCGCTTAGCGAAGCACGCATCAGTTCGATCTCTTGTTCGAACATATCCATATTATGAAGATGATACTCGCTTGGTTTATTTGTATCATCATGCCAAAAAGGTGGAGCATGATACGCGGATTGATCTTCGATTTCGACGGGCTTATCCTTGATACTGAGATACCGATATTCAAAAGTTGGCAAGAGATCTTTGAGGAGCACGGTTGTACTTTGACCATTTCTGACTGGGCCGACTATCTCGGTCGTTCTCCAGACAGTTTCGATCCGTGCGACAAGCTTGAGGCTTGTCTCGGTCACTCGGTGGACCGGGAGGCACTGCACGCCCGGCAGCGGGTCAGAGAGCGTGAACTTATCGAAGAGGGAGGGGTTCTTCCCGGGGTTGTCGATTACATCAACGAGGCGAAGAACCTGGGATTGAAGCTGGCAGTGGCGTCGAGTTCACCGCGGAGCTGGGTTCATGGACACCTCGCTCGACTCGGGCTCAAGGATGAGTTCCACTGTATCCGGTGCGGGGATGAGGTTCCGGAGGCAAAGCCGGCTCCCGACCTGTTCCTCGCTGCTCTTTCCTGTCTTTCACTTAAGCCTGATGAAGCGATTGTATTCGAGGACGCGCCGCACGGAGTAACTGCGGCAAAGAAGGCGGGGATATTCTGCGTTGCTGTTCCCAATGAACTTACGCGCGCGCTTTCCTTTGATCACGCTGACCTTGAGCTATCATCTCTCTCCGAGTGTACGTTGGCGGAGCTCCTCCAGCGAGTAAATGAGATGAGAAGATGACTGAGCGCTATGATGTCGGGATCATCGGAGCTGGGCCGGCTGGGTTAACGTG
>CAZZJU010000118.1:0-4628 GCA_964654805.1 uncultured Thermotogae bacterium
CACCGTCCACGAATCCACAGCCGTGCCTGTACCGGGGCAAGGACTATTTCCTCAATACCGAGCGGTGTTCCACGATCCCGCTCGCGCGCTGGCTGGAGGAGGAGCTGCCCCGGTTGTGCACGCTCGAAATCCCGATCATCGCGAGCATCGGGATGACCCCGGACGATGTGGCAGAGCTGGCACCGCAGGTGGTGGAGGCCGGTGCGCAGATGCTGGAACTCTCGATTTTCACCGGGTACGACGACCCGCAACCGATGGTAGAAGCTGTCCGCCGGGTGAAAGCGGCGGTCGATGTCCCGGTCATCGTCAAGCTCAGTTCCAACGTGCACGACATCGTGGAGTTCGGGCGCGCGGTCAAAAACGCCGGGGCCGACGCGGTCTCGGCGATCGACGCGGTGAAGGCCGGGATCACCATCGACCCGGTGACCGGCCGACCGGCGCTGCTACAGCAGGGATTCGGCCGGGTTTCCGGCGAGGCGATCAAGGCACTGGCCCTGTACAACGTGGCACAGCTTGCCCATTACGTTGGTATCACGATCATCGGGACCGGCGGCGTCACCACGGGCGTCGATGCGATCGAGATGCTCAGCTGCGGCGCCGCGGCGGTCGGGGTGTGCACCGCGTTGATCGTTGACGGGCCGGAGAAGGCCGCCCGGATGAACGAGGAGATGCGTAAGTTCATGCGTGAACACGGGTTCTCCTCCCTGGACGAGATCCGGGGACGGACCATCTCCCAGATCGACTTTCCCGAAACGACGGAGGAGCGGCAGGAGTACGAGAAGCGCCAGGTGCAGGTCACGGATCGGACGGCGGTCATCGATCAAGGAACGTGCGTAAAGTGCGGGATCTGTCGCCGTGTCTGCCTGTACGGCGCGGTGGATGAGCGCGACGGCGCGTTCGCCATCGACCCGGAACGCTGCAAAGCGTGCGGGCTGTGCGTCTCGATGTGCCCGGTAAGCGCGATCGACTACAAGGAGAGGACGCGATGAGGATCCTGCTCGCCGGAGGGACAATCTGTCCGTTTGACCGTTCGCGCAGTTGCATCTCAAACGGTTACTTGGGAATCGAGGACGGACGGATCGCGTTCGTAACCGGGGAGCCGCCGACCGGATTTGTGCCCGATCGGACGATCGATTGCGGCGGCTGTCTCGTCCTCCCTGGATTTGTCAATTGCCACACCCACCTGGCGGAGAACCTGCTCCAGGGCCTGATGGAGGAGGTCAACTTCGAAGGCCTCTTCTACACCACCCTGTTCCGCTGGGAGTCACTGCTCGACCCGGAGATGGTCTACTGGGGAAGCATGGCCGGGGCGCTGGACGCGCTGCGCTGCGGCGTGACGACGATCGCCGACATGTACCATTACGCCTCCGCCACAGCTGAAGCGGTGTCCGAGGTCGGCATCCGCGGACACATCGGCCAGAAAATCCTTGGATTTGCCCTGGAGCGACCGCCGCATCAGACCGAGCGCGGCATCAATTACAACTTCGATTTTCCCGCGTTCTCCGCCCAGTTGGACGCGGCGGTGGAGTTCGCTTCCGCCTGGGCGGGGAAGGCGGACGGGCGGGTCACGACCTGTATCGCCCCGCACGCCACCAACACCCTCAACCGGGAGATGTTCGCCGCGATCGCGGACCGCGCCGCGGCGGAGGGCCTAAAGGTACATCTCCATCTGGCACAGATGGCAAGCGAGCGTGAAGCAATCCGTGCCCGGGAGGGAATGGGCTGCGTCGCGTTCCTCGAGGACGTGGGGCTGCTCGACCGGCCGGTCTTGGGCGCGCACGCGATTTTCGTCGACGAAGGAGAGATCGAGATCCTGCGCTGCAACAACGTGTCGGTCGCACACAATCCGGTCCCGAACGCGCGGGACGCCGCCGTCGTCGCACCGATCGACAGGATGCGGAACGTCGGGGTGACGGTGGGACTGGGGACCGACGCATTCGAGATGAACTTGCTCAACACCGCGCGGTTCGCCGTCCTCATAAACCGGGTGCACACCGGACGGCCGGATTACCTTCCGGCGTACGAGGCGCTGGCGATGGCGACAATCGAGGGGGCAAAGGCACTGGGGTTGGAACAGGAGATTGGGTCGCTGGAGCCGGGGAAGCGGGCCGACGTGACGGTATTCGACATGAGCCGGTTCAACACCCAGCCGGCGCGGGCGCCGATCAAGGATCTTCTGTACTACGGCGATGTGGAAAACGTGCGGATGGTGTTCGTAGACGGAGAGATGATGTTTGACCGTGGCCGGTTTACCCGCGTGGACGCGGAGCGCGTGCGGCACGAGTTACAGCGGGCGAGCGACCGACTGCGGGCGCGGATCGCAGGGTGATATCGACAGGGGGTGAATGAGCGGATGGAGTACAACGGCTACATGGGGAAATACCTGCGCGTGGACCTATCCACCGGCAGGATCGAAGTGCACGCGCTCGAACCGGACAGGATGCGGGCCTACCTCGGCGGCAACGGGTTCGGGGTGCGCATACTGTTCGACGAGGTCGGCCCAGAGGTGGACCCGCTGTCGCCCGACAACCGGCTGATCTTCGCGTCCGGCCCGCTCGGCGGCACGCGCTGGCCGGCGTCGGGGCGGGGCGAGGTGATCGCCAAATCGCCGCTCACCGGCATCTACGGCGACGCCAATGCCGGCGGGATGTTCCCGGCGTTTTTGAAGTTCTCCGGCTACGACATGGTGATCTTCCAGGGCGCGGCGCCGAAGCCGGTCTATCTGCACATAGCGGACGGCGAGCCGCGGTTGATGGACGCATCCGAGCTGTGGGGGCTGGACGCGCTGGAGACCGAGGCCGAGCTCAAGCGACGGCACGGAAAGCCCACCCAGGTGGCGAGCATCGGACCAGCCGGGGAGCGGTTGGTGCGCTACGCGTGCATCACGGCCAGTCCGCAGCGCAGCTTTGCCCGTAGCGGCATGGGGGCGGTGATGGGATCGAAACGGCTGAAAGCGGTGGCGGTGTCCGGGACCATCCGCCCACGGTTGGCCCAGCCAGAGGAGTTCACCGCGTACGCCGAGCAGATGCACGCCCGCCTGAACACGAACCGAGATCGGCCGATCCTGACCAAATACGGCACCCCGAACCTGGTGCCGACGATGAACGAGATCGGTCGGTTCCCAACCAAGAACTTCCAGTACGGGAGCTTCGACCGGGCGGACGCAATCGGGCCCGAGGAGCTGCAGCGATTCCTGGTGCGGGACATGGGCTGCTTCGGCTGCCCGATCAGGTGCGACAAGCTGTACCGGGTCGACCGCGGCGCGTTCAGCGGGCTGGAACTGAGCAGCGTCGAGTACGAGACATTGAGCTCGCTCGGATCCGGGGTGCTGGTCGACGACTTGCCCGCGGTGCTCAAGGCGAACGACGTCTGCGACCGGTTGGGGCTGGACACGATCTCGGCCGGGCGCACGATCTCGTTCGCCATGGAGCTCTACGAGAAGGGGATCATCGACAAGCGCGACACCGGTGGGATCGAACTTGCATGGGGCGATTCCCAGCTCGTCCTCGATCTACTCGAAATGATCAGCCGGCGGGAGGGGTTCGGCGATCTGCTCGCCGAGGGGACGCGACGGATGGCGGCGGAGATCGGCCGTGGGGCAGAGGAATATGCCATGCACGTCAAAGGGCAGGAGATCCCGGCTCAGGACGGGCGCGCCCAGCAAGCGATGGGGCTGGCCCATGTCACCTCGACGCGCGGCGCCGATCATCTGAAGGCTCTACCCACGGTGGACGAGACCGGCATTCCCGGCGCGGCCAAGCGTCGCTACGGTGAGGCCTGGCTGCCGGATGTGTACGATCCGCACGCCACTAAGTACAAACCGTTCGTGGTCAAGGACGGAGAGGACTTCGGAGTGATTGTCGACTCCGCTGGGGTGTGCAAGCTGGCAGGGACGCTGTGCTTCTTCGAGATCTATTGGGAGGAGATGGCCCACGGGCTCACTCTGGCCACCGGGATTGACTTCGACGTTGAGATGCTGAAACAGATCGGCGCCCGGGTGTACAACCTGATGCGAAGCTACAACGTCCTGCACGGCATCACGAGCAAGGATGACACGCTCCCCGCGCGGTTTTTGACCGAGCCGTCCCCGTCCGGCGGGGCTAAGGGACACGTGTGTAGATTGGCGGAGATGCTGCCGGAGTACTACCGGCTGCGCGGCTGGGACGAAAATACCGGGATCCCCCGCCGGGAGACCCTCGAACAACTCGGGTTGGAGGATGCGATCCGCCGGCTGACCAACGCGGGAATCGAGGTGTAGCGTATGCGCCCAAGCGACACGGATCGGCCGACGACCCTGATCCACGGCGGGACGGTGGTGCTTCCCACCGGTATGTTCCCCTGTGACCTGGCGATCGCCGGGGAGCGGATCACCGCGATGGGGCAGGATCTGAGCGGATTGGGTCCGTTCCAGCGGACGATCGACGCCACCGGCAGATTAATTCTCCCCGGCCTGATCGACGCGCACGTCCACCTGCCGTGGGAAAGCGACGGAGTCAGTTCAGGCGATGACTTCTCCTCCGGGAGCAAGGCGGCAATCTGCGGCGGGGTGACCACGATCATCGACTTCGCCGTTCCCGTCGCCGGCGAGTCGGTCCTCGCTGCGGTCGAACGGCGCATCAATCAGGCCC
>CAZZJU010000119.1:0-4520 GCA_964654805.1 uncultured Thermotogae bacterium
GTCTCCGGAACGTGCGCTAAGCAACCATCGCCAAACCGGTTGGACATCAATTTTCCGGCCATTTACTTCTTTTTTTTCGGTCTGTGCAAATGTGAGAATCCTACCGCTAGTAAGGTTAAGGGAATTCATCGTCTCTACCAAACCAGAAAGTTCCCTCTTTTCGTTCTTCAGTGTGAGCTCCCAACAAACTTGAATGGCCTCCGTGGGCCGAGAACCAGTTTTGATAACAAAGTCACACTCTTTCCGATCCTTGAAGTAGTAAACTTCTTCTCCGCGACGGAAAAGCTCAACGGCGACCAGATTTTCGAGGATCTTTCCCCGGTTTTCAGTAAACGGTCGCCCAAGTACAGTGAACCCAGTATCTATAAGATAAATCTTCTTGGGATTCATTAGTCGCCGCCGAGGCGAATAGGCAAACTTATCGTTCAGCAGGATAAAGAACGCTTCCTGCAGATAATGGAGATAATTAGAAATCGTACGTTTACTCCCCGGGAGGTTGCTATTTTTCAGGTGCTTCTCAAACCGACTTATGGAGAAGGTCTCCGAAAAGTTTTCAAGTATCTCACGCATAAGTGAGTCAAGCACATACCGAGCCTTGATGTTGTAGCGGTCAAGAACGTCCTTATAAAAAACCGTCCGGAAGTAAGACTGAAGAAGTCTACGGCGTTCAGAAGGAGTCGCAAGCATAACAACCTCCGGGAACCCACCATAGTTAAGATACTCCTCAAACGCGGCCATGATCTTCCCTCTTGCCGGGGTATGAAGGGAAGCTGGGGTATATGAGATCTGTCGGTAGCGAAGGTATTCCTCAAAAGAAAACGGCAACATCATGACGTCTTCATATCGCCCGCGTAGCTCCGTTGCGACTTCCCGTCCGAGAAGCTGTGAATTGCTTCCGGAGATGATGATTTTAAACCGGCGACAGTTATGAAGTGTGCGAAGGACTCGACTCCAGTTCGGAAGATGTTGAACCTCATCGAAGAACAGAAATCGAGGATACTGACCAGTTAACTGCTGAAAAGCGGCAAAAAGTTCTTCTACATCGCTGGTCGAAAAGTCGTTCAGGCGGTAGTCTTCAAAATCCAGAAACAGGATGTCTTTCTTCGTCCATTGATCGGTATCAAGCAACGACTTAATGAGCTGGTACATAAAATACGTTTTGCCGGCACGTCTTGGCCCAACGATAGCTAGGATGCGCTTGAGCTGTGCCGGATCGATTTTAGGACTTTGGCGTGGAATAAACTCCGGAATCGTAACTTCCTCCAGCCACTCAGCTATAACGGAAAGTAGCAGCTCTCTGTCCATTTTGTTGTTTACCTCAGTAAACAATTTTACACATTATTGTTTACTTAGCAACACGGAAGCACGGCATCTGTCCGTTGAGGCGTAGCCAACCGTACATTTGGAGGTAAGCTTGTTCTTCTTCGTCGACGTTCTCGTTGAGTCAGCCGGAGTGTTTTTCGTACGTGATCGCGGATAGGACCGCTCCTTGCGGGTCCTGGAACGTGCAGAACCGCCCGACGTGCGGGATGTCGGTCGGCGGGACGAGGAGCTTGCCCCCGCTTTCTACCACCTTCCTCGCCACGGCGTCTACGTCGTCCACGGTGACGTAGCTTGCCCAATGCGGCGGGGTGCCAGCCGGAACCTGTGACGGCATCCGCATGATCCCTCCGACCGGCTTCCCCGCCGCCAGAAGCTCAATGTACAGCTCGCCTTCGAACTCACCCTCCTTCATCTCCCAACCGAACACCGTCCGATAGAAGCTCTTCGCCCCCTCCACGTCTGTAGTAAGCAGCTCGCACCAGCTGAAATCACCGTGTGTTTCAAATCTGTCAGCCATTGCACACCTCCTTGCCCTATACTAGGGTCAAACCAGTACAGAGGGCAATCTACCTTTGACGAGAGCAGCGCATTTCGCGTATGCTACCCGTGGGTGATCTATAAATGACAAAACCGACGAAAGGCCAAGTCGATCGATTTACGTGGGCGATCCTTCTGCTTCTATTCGGAGTGTTTCTGCTGATCAATCGGCAGGGAATTGACTGGATTGGGTTCCTTATCGCTGCGGGGGTTCTCATCACCGCAGCTCTCTATAAGCAATCGCAAGGATGGGGAACAGACGTTCTTGGATTGATCTTCGGGATCGTCCTCGCTGCGTTAGGAGTGGGTAAGCACTACGCGGTCGATATCCCGTGGATCGCAATCGCGGCGATCGTAGTCGGGATTATGCTCATGTTCGACGTGTTCCACAGGGGGAACAAAAAGGGAAAGGCTTCAAATACTGAGATTGAGGTCAGCCCGCCGAAAGACCGGTGATCCCCGCGAGGGCGGAATCGACTTTCTGTTCAAGCTCTTCCCGCGCGCGGGAGATGAGTTGAGGGATGCGGCGGTAGCCTCCCCAGCGGAAGCTGCGCACGCTATCCAATCGGACTACGACGTCGGCCTTGTTTAAAATCCTTTTTTTGACCGCCCAGCTTCGCACTTCATCAGCACGGGCGAGGACTTCGAGAAGCGAATCCGGGCGGTGCGCATCGAGCGGCTGCGGTAGGTCGACCGCCACAATCGGAGCATCAGTCGAGGAAAGCATTCCCAACGGAAGTTCGCAGTAAAGGGCGCTGCTTACATACTCCTTTCCGTTTAGCTTCGCTGGAGGGAACAGTCCGGGGAAGGCGACCCCCGCCTGAACAATCTCCTTCAGCCGGCCGGATGAGAGGAAGACTTCCTTCCGCGCGGTGAGATCGATCGCGCAGATCGAAATCGGGATTTTGAGGTTATCCGTTGTTAAGTCACCGAAAAGCGCTTCTAGGTTTTGTTCCATCAATTCTCCGGGAAGGACGCTGATTCGTTTTATGTTCATTGAGCAGAACAGGCGCTGACGCAGGAAATAGTCGAGACTTCCCGCTTCCCGCCGCACCTCCTCTTTGGGTATCCCAGAAAGCCTCTCTAGGCCCCACAGGTAACGGTGGTTGTCCGAGAAGAAGCTGACGAACCGTTCACTCAGAAAGCCGAGGTCCTTACCGAGCCCGAAGTGGGCGGCGATCACCGCATTGATCCCGGTGGCGACAATTCGCTTTATCGGTACTCCACGGGCGCGGAGAATTTCCAGAACGCCGATGTTTGCAATCCCACGGATTCCAATGCCGCCGAGAACGAGCGTGATTCCGTCAGCTGCCATTGCGTTCCAACTTCCTTAAGAGCGCGGGAAGCGCTCGTTTCGCCGTTTCATACCCTTTTTCGATCGCTTCTCGATAATTGCCGAATTGAAGGGGATTGTACCCTGGGAGTTCGATTTTGATCAGGAAATCCGCTGCTTCTGTCTCCCAGCGGGCGAGCCTTTCCCCTTTGAGGTAATCGACGATAGTAAGAAGGTCGAACCCATTGCGATGCTGGTCGGGCGGATCATCCAGGAGATCAACCGCGATGATGAAGTCGGCTCCTTCGGCGCGTAACTCCCATACCGGAACATCGGCAAGGACCCCCCCGTCAGTGAGGAGCATCCCTTTGTACTCGACTGGGGGAAAGATCCCGGGGATAGAGATCGAGGGAAGAATCCCGTCGCGCAGGCGCCCGTCCTTTATCACGACCGTCTCCCCGGAGAGGAGATCGACCGCTACCGCGGAGAACGGAATTACAGTGTCGGAGAACCTGTATTCCCCGAACAGATAGGAGAGCGCGCTCCGGTTAGTGCGGTGAGAAAGTACTGATCCGCGCAGAGCGGTGATATCGCAGAGCGCCTCAAAAAGCCAATCACGCAGGAAAGGACGCTTGGGCTGAGCATGGTTAAAGATGTTGAAATAGTTTACTTTCATTCGCGAAGTTAGCTCTTGGACTAGATCGGCGATCCGTTTTGCATCCAAGTACAAAGCGTAGGCTCCACCGACGATCGCGCCAATGCTGGAACCATTTATCAGATCAGGCTTAACCCCCGCCTCTTCCAAGGCGCGGATCACCCCGATGTGCGCGTAGCCGCGCGCCCCGCCGCTTCCCAAACTGAGACCGATTTTCATCCTGACCGCATTTTACCCCATGCCGCCCTTGAACGCCCGTATCATTCGGCGCTCGGCGCGAACTGAAGCTCATACAGTGCGGCGTACAGCCCACCGCGGGCGAGAAGATCCGCGTGTGTCCCCTGTTCCACGATCCTTCCCTTGCTCATCACGAGGATCTTGTCCGCCTCGCGGATCGTGGAGAGGCGGTGAGCGATCACGATCGATGTGCGACCGGCCATGATCTTGTGAAGGGAGCGTTGGATCAGGTCTTCGGTATGGGAGTCGATGCTCGCTGTCGCCTCGTCGAGGACGAGGATGCGCGGGTCGAACGCGACCGCGCGGGCGAACGAGAGGAGCTGTCGCTCCCCGAATGAGAGGGTCACTCCGCGCTCCTTCACTTCGGTTCGGTACTTGTCCGGCAGCTCTTCCACAAAACCGGCGTTCACGAACCGGGCGGCGGAGATCGCTTTTTCTTCTGGGATATCACTCTGCAACCTGATGTTGGTCAGGATGTCACCGGAGAACAGGAAT
>CAZZJU010000120.1:0-4467 GCA_964654805.1 uncultured Thermotogae bacterium
CAGCCGTGAAAAGGTCGCCGACATGGCGAAGCATCATAAAGTCAGCCGCCTTTATCTAGGTGTTACTAATCCGCAGATAGATACGCTTTATAAAGCGTGGCGCGCTGATACGGATACCGGTGCGCGCGTGGCGATTGCGGCATATCTTTGGGATAGCAATATCCATGAGGCACGGATTGCCGCCGCTAAATTACTGACCCAAGCGCGCATCAACCCCGATGATGCGGTCTGGAATGAAATCCAACGCTGGGTGCCTGAACTTGATACCATAGCGATTGCGGATCAGGTGTGTGCCGCGGGTGCGCGCCGCCTGCCTGCGGATTTGACGCGGTGGTAATCCGGGGACAATCGGAAACGCCGGTCTACCTCCTGATCGATAAACTGGACGTTCGGATCGAGCCTGCCGATGAGCTGTGGGGCAAGACCACGGGTGAGACGGAATCTCTCCTGCACGCGAAGTATTCCGGTGCGGCCATAGCGAGCATCGGGCCTGCAGGGGAGAACGGCGTCCTATTTGCAAGCGTGATCAACGACGGTGGGCGGGCGGCGGCGCGGACCGGAGGTGGGACCGTGTTCGGTGCGAAAAACCTGAAGGCAGTGGTGGTCCTCCGCAACCAATTGGAATCATTGCCGAAGGAGTTTCTCGCCGAAGTGCGAGCTGCTACCAAGAAGATCCTCGATTACCCGATCACCGCGGATTACCACCGTTGGGGTACGCCGATTCTTGTTGCTATTAAAAATGAGGTCGGCGACCTGCCGACGAAGAACATGCAGCTTGGCCAGGTTCCGTTCGTCGAGAAGATCGACGCACAAGCGCTCGAGCGTTTCAAGGAGAGAACCGAGGGTTGCCTCGGCTGTCCGATCCGCTGTGCGCGCGTGTCCAGGATTGATGAGGGGAAGTACCGCTGTCGCACCGCCGGACCGGAATACGAGACTGTGGACGCGTTCGGGGGCAAGTGCTATTGCAGCGATCCGCGGGTCATTATTTACGCAAACTTCCTGTGCAACGAGCTGGGGATGGACACGCTTTCCACCGGTGCAGCGATCGCGTTCGCCATGGAGTGCTATGAGAAAGGGCTGCTCGACGGCGATGGACTTGACCTCTCATGGGGAAACGGGGAAACGATCATCACCCTGATAAACCAAATCGCAAAGCGGGAAGGTTTGGGAGCGCTCCTTGCCCAGGGGACGCGGCAGGCCGCTGCGGAGATCGGCGGGACCGCTGCGCTCTACGCGATGCACATCAAGGGGTTGGAGATCCCGTCCCAGGAGCCGCGCGTGGCCAAGGGATTCGGTCTGGGACACGCTACGTCAAACCGGGGCGCCGATCACCTGTACGCGCTTCCCACCATCGATACCGCGCACCTGGAACATGCCGGTCGCGCCCTTCTTCCCCACACCATGCCCGAGTTGATGGACACAGCGAACGAGAAGTACAAGCCGGACCTCGTCAAGTTCAGCGAGGAGTACTGCGCCGTAGCGGACGCTCTCGGGGTGTGCAAGTTCAGCACCGTGGAGACCTATCCCCTCTATCCGGAGGACCTGGCGCGCGGGATCAGCGCCCTCGGCCGGAAGATCACGGCGGATGAGCTGCTGCGGATCGGGGAAAGGATCGTCAACCTGGAGCGGATGTACAACGTGCAGCTCGGCCTCTCGGCAGAAGACGACCGTCTTCCGCGCCGGTTTACGGAGGAGCCACTTCCGGTCAAGCACGGCGATACCGTAACGTACCACAGAATCGAAGATTTCGATGGGATGCTCGCGCGTTACTACAAGCTGCGCGGTTGGGATGAAACCGGAGTCCCCACGCAGGAAAAGCTGCGCGAGCTCGAGCTCGATCGGGTGATCGAGGAAGGGGGAAGATTGTGACGCAGCTGAAAGGCGGATATGTAGGAAGGTACCTGTGGGTTGATCTGGAGGACAGAACGATTAAGGAGCGGGAGATTTCGGCGGAGTTCGCACGCACGTTCCTCGGGGGGAACGGATTCGGGGTCAAGATTCTGTGGGACGAGGTGGGGCCATCCGTCGATCCGCTCTCCCCGCAGAATGTGCTCGTCATCGCAAGCGGCCCGCTCGGCGGCACCGCCTGGCCGACATCCGGGCGGCTGGAGGCAGTGAGCAAATCGCCGCTCACCGGGATCTACGGCGATTCCAACAGCGGTGGATTCTTCGGCCCGGAGCTCAAGTTCGCCGGGTACGACATGTTGGTCATAACCGGCAGGGCATCCGCTCCTCTCTACCTGTGGATCGACGACGGCAAGGCGTCCTTGGAGGAGGCCAGCGAACTGTGGGGCAGGGACACGATCGAAACGGAAGAGGCGATCAGAAAACAGAAGGGTGATGAGCGGATAAAGGTCGCGTGCATCGGCCCGGCCGGGGAAAACATGGTGCGCTACGCTGCGATCCAGGTGACGCCCAACCGGAGTCTGGCGCGAAGCGGCATCGGAGCGGTGATGGGAGCGAAGAAACTGAAGGCGATCGCGGTGCGGGGAACACAAAAGGTTCCCATCGCCCATCAGCACGAGTTCCTTGCCCTCGCCCGGGAGATGCACCAGCGGATCATAAAAAATGAGGTCTATCCGAGCGTCTCCCGTTACGGCACTCCGGGGTTGGTGATGCTCGTCAACGAGATCGGACGTTTCCCCAGCTATAACTTCAAAGCGGGCGATTTCGAACGCGCGCGCGATATCTGCGGCGAGACCCTGCGCGAAGGGTTCTTCCTCAAGGACACCGGGTGTTTCGCCTGTCCGATCCGCTGCGACAAGGTGTACCGGGTGCCAGACGGGGAGTTTGCCGGGATAACCACCTCCAGCCTGGAGTACGAAACGTTAAGCTCACTTGGCTCAGGTGTCGGAAGCAGCAACCTCGCGGCGATCATTGCGGCGAACGACCGCTGCGACCGGTTGGGGCTCGACACAATCTCCACCGGTCGGTCGATCTCCTTCGCTATGGAACTCTACGAGAAGGGGATCCTCACGAAGAAGGACACCGGCGGGCTCGCCCTCGAATGGGGTGATTACCACGTGGTTCTCCAGTTGATCGAGCAGATTGCCAAGCGCGAGGGTCTGGGGGCACTTCTTGCCGATGGAGTGCGCCGGGCGGCGGCGGCGATCGGCCGCGGTGCAGAATACTACGCGATGGAGGTCAAAGGGCAGGAGATCCCGGCCCAGGACGGCCGTGCCCAGCAGTCGATGGGGCTGGCGCATATCACCTCCACCCGCGGAGCCGATCACCTGAAGGCGTTCCCAACCATCGATGAAACTGGGAACCCCCATGAAGTCATCCGCCGCTACGGCGAAGAATACCTGCCGGAGATGGCCGATCCGCACGCGACGAAGTACAAGCCGTTTCTGGTGAAAGACGGGGAGGACTTCGGCGCGGTGGTCGATTCGGTGGGGGTGTGCAAGTCGGGCGGTACGTTCGTCATGGCTGAAATTTACTGGAAGGAGATCGCCGAGGGGCTAACCTATGCCACGGGGTTGGAGTTCTCCGAGGCGGAATTGAGGAGGATCGGCGAGCGGATCTACAACTTGATGCGAGCTTACGACGCGATCCACGGGATCACTCGCGCCGATGACCGCCTCCCCCGTCGGTTCACCGCCGAGCCGTCGCCGTCGGGCGGGGCAAAGGGGCAAATCGCCCACGCCGAAGAGATGCTCGATGAGTACTACGACTTGCGCGGTTGGGATACGAAGCTCGGTTGGCCGACCACCGCCACCCTGAACCGGCTCGGCCTCCCCGAGGTAGCCGCTCGCTTGGAGGAGATGCGTCGTGGTTAAACGGTTTGTCCGCGGCGGCGCGCTCTTGGCATCCGCTGAGGCCTCCCTCAACTGGGACTGGGGGGTGGTGATTGACGGTTCGGTGATCGCCGCGGTCGGCTCGAACGACGAACTGCGCGCCGCACATCCGGACGCTGAGATGATCGACGCTTCTGGTCTTCTGCTCACGCCCGGGTTCGTCAACGCGCACATGCACTCCTACGGTCTCCTCGCCCACGGGATCCCGATCGACGCGGCACCAGCCGGCTTCTACGAATTCTTAAGGAATTTTTGGTGGCCGCGGGTGGAAGACCGGCTGGATCACGCGATGATCGCCGCCGCGTTTCGGCTGGCGTGCGGGATAATGATCCGATCCGGGTTTACCAGTTTTTGTGACATCCTGGAGGCGCCGAATGCCGTACCCGATGCCTTGGAAGTAGAGCGAGAAGTGTTGGAAGAGACGGGGTTGCGCGGAATCCTATCGATCGAGGCGTCGGAGCGGCTCGGGACGAAGCTGGGGGAAAAAGCGGTCTTGGAGAACGCGAAGTTCGCGGAAAAACACGCGGGTGATCAGCTCATCCGCGGAATGATGTGTATTCACACGAGCTTCACGTGCTCGGAAGGGTTCGTCAAACGCGCAAAGGAGATCGCCGATGAACTCAAGTGCGGGATCCAGCTCCACCTTTCCGAAAGTCCGTACGAGCCGGAA
>CAZZJU010000121.1:0-4431 GCA_964654805.1 uncultured Thermotogae bacterium
TCCCGGCGAAGTTGTGGGCGGACATGTCGGCCATGATGTTCGAGCCGTCCTTGATGTTGGCCGTCTCGCGGAACGGGGAGTCGGCCGAGCCGGTATCGTGATGGTCGCGCCCGATCATCACCGGCCCGATGACGCCGTCGCGCACGAGTGCGTTGAATTTGAGCGCGATCTTCACCCGCGTGGCCTCATCGGCGTACAGGATCCGCGCCTGGGAGCCGACGACGAGGTTGTTGCGATCGGCGTTCTTAATCCACTCGTAATTGTCACGGTCCTGCGCCCGTCGTGTCGGATCGATGCACTCCATCGCCGCTCGGTCTGTCTTTACTAAGTCTTCATGCTTTCCGGACAGGCACACCCAGCGGAACGGGCCGTAGCCGTAGTCGAAGTTGAGCGGGCCCATCAGATCCTCGACATACGACGGAAAGATGAACCCATCGCTCGTGTCGCGGCCGGTTTTTGCGATCTCGGTCACCCCGGCGTCGAACACCGCTTTCAGGAATGAGTTGCCGTAGTCCCAGAACCGGGTGCCGCGGGAGACCATCTCCTGGATCAGCTCGAACTGTCGGCGCAGGGAGCGGTCGACGCGGCGCTTGAACTCTTCCCGGTCGGTTTTCAAAAGCTCCCTCCCCTGTTCGAACGTCACTCCCTGCGGAGTGTAGCCGCCGTCGTACACGGCGTGACACGATGTCTGATCCGAAGCGAGATCCACTGCGATTTCGTGTTGGACGAGGTATTCCCAGAGATCGACGACGTTCCCATGGTAGGCGATCGACACTGCCTCGCCATTCTTCCGCGCCGTCTCCATCCAGGAGATGACCTCGTTCAGATCGTCCGACGCCTTGGAGAGCCAACCCTGAGCCATCCGCTGTTCGATGCGGGAGCGGTCGACTTCGGCGATCACCCCGACCCCGCCGGCGATCTCGATTGCCTTTGCCTGCGCCCCGCTCATCCCGCCGAGGCCGGAGGTAACGAAGGTCCGGCCGCGCAGGTCGCCGTCGGCCGGGATCCCGAGGAACCGCCGCCCGGCGTTGAGCAGCGTCAGGTACGTCCCGTGCACGATCCCCTGCGGGCCGATGTACATCCAGCCGCCGGCGGTCATCTGGCCGTAGTTCGCCACTCCGAGGGCGGCAGCGCGGCGGAATTGCTCGGGATTGTCGAACATCCCGACCATCAGGGTGTTGGTATTGATCACCCGCGGGGCATCGGGATGGGACGGAAACAGCCCGAGCGGGTGGCCGGATTGGATAACCAGGGTTTGGTGGTCGGTCATCACCTTGAGGTATTCCTTGACCAGGCGGTACTGCATCCAGTTCTGAAACACCTGTCCGCTCTCCCCGTAGGTGACGAGCTCGTACGGATAGAGGGCAACCTCGAAGTCGAGGTTGTTGTCGATCATCACCTGGAGCGCTCGCCCCTCCAGGGTGCGGCCCTCGTACTCGTCCACCGGCCGCGCGTAGATCCGCCCTTGTGGTCGGTAACGGTAGCCGTAGATCCGTCCCCGCGTCTTGAGCTCGTGGAGAAACTCCGGGGCGAGTTCCTCATGCAGCTCGGGTGGGATGTAACGCAACGCGTTCTTCAGCGCGAGGATCGTCTCCTTCCTCGTTAGGTTGAACCCGCGGTGGGGTGCGCGCCGGATCCCCGGCTCAAACTGCGGGGCTGGCGGAAGCTCGGTCGGAAGACTGATCGTCATCGCCTGCACAATCTCATCGTGATTTGTCATCTCTCCTCCTTGATCAGAACAACCCGTGTAGCATGCCCCCGTCGACCGGGATCGTGGCACCGGTAATCGCGTCCGCGCGGTCGGAGGCGAGGAACGCGACGAGATCGGCGAGCTCCTCCGGCCGCTGCAGCCGCCCGATCGGAATCTGTGCGAGCCATTCCTGCTCTACCTCGTCGACCGTCTTTCCGCTCGCATCGGCCTGGCGCGCGAACAGCGAACGCAGCCGTTCGGTGGCAAACGCCCCGGGACAGACGTTGTTTATTCTGATGTTGTAGGGGGCGAGCTCGCGAGCCAGGGTCTTTGCCAGCGCCACCACCCCGGCGCGAAACACATTGGATAAAACCAACCGTTCTGCTGGCTCCTTAACGGTGAACGAGGTGTTATTGATAATCCGCCCTCCGCCCTGATCCCGCATGATCGGGACAACCGCACGTAGCAGACGGACGACGTAGAGCAAGATCCCCTGAAACGCTTCCTCCCACACCATCTCATCGTGTTCGAGGAACAGGCCCGACGGCGGCCCGCCGGTGTTCGTCACCAAGATGTCGATCCGGCCAAACTTGGCCATTGTCTCGTCCACGATCCGTGTTACGTCGGCCCGTTTGCTCTGGTCGGCAGCGATCGGGAGAACCTCTGCTGAGCATGCACCACGGATCTCCGCAGCCGCGGCAGTTATTGCCTCCCGGTTGCGCGAACATATCGCGATTTTTGCCCCTTCTTGCGCCAGGCGCAGCGCGCACGCCTTACCCAGCCCCCGACTCGCCCCGCCGATCAACGCCACCTTTCCGGAAAGTCCTAGATCCATCTTCCCTCCTTGCACCGGCAAAAGATACGCTTATGACTGTAATCGTTTCGTGCAGCCAGCGCAACGCGCAGCATCGAGATACGATCCGCTGTTCCGTGATCTCAAAACGAGATTCTGCCCCACAAGCTCAGTGTGAACAATTGAATTGTCCAGCAGACGCAAGGCGATTCGGGTGCTTGACAAAGAAGGCTCGAACTGATAAAGTTGGGTTGTTATGGTGCACAAATCACAACTAAGGAGCTGCGTTTGGGGAGACTGACCCTAAACTTTGTTCCATCTGTAAGATCTGTCTGTTAGTTCCACCGTTTGAACCGTGGTGGCGCCTCTGATTACTCCTGTTTACAACGAATAAAAACAGATTAAACAAGAAAGGAGACGTCACCATGCAGAGAATTTTCAATTTAAACCAGCAGGAGCTTCCGACCCGTTGGTATAACGTGCTCGCTGACCTCGACCGGCCACTCGATCCGCCGCTGGATCCACGCACGCGTGAGCCGCTCTCGCCCGAAGCATTGACCACGCTGTTCGCCAAGACGTGCGTGGAACAAGAGGCGTCCACCGACCGGTTTATCGATATCCCTGCAGAAGTGCAAGAAATATACCGTTTGTGGAGACCAACCCCCCTTTACCGGGCGGTGAATCTAGAACGGACACTCAACACACCGGCACATATCTATTACAAATATGAAGGAGTCAGTCCAACTGGATCCCACAAGACAAATACCGCTGTTGCTCAGGCTTATTACAATAAAGTCGAAGGGACCAAGCGCCTAACAACCGAAACCGGAGCTGGGCAATGGGGAAGTGCTCTTTCCTTCGCTTGCCAAATTCTTGGTATCGATCTGACCGTGTTCATGGTCAAGATCTCCTACGAACAAAAGCCGTATCGCAGGGCGATGATCGAGGTATACGGCGGGGAAATCCTTCCCTCTCCATCGGAGCGCACCAACGCGGGTAGGACAGTACTGGAGCGGGATCCCGACTCGCCGGGATCTCTTGGAATTGCAATTTCCGAGGCAATTGAGGAGGCGGTGAGTACCGGGGCCAAGTACTCTCTGGGAAGCGTACTCAATCACGTTCTCCTCCATCAAACCGTTATCGGACAGGAAGCTCTTTCCCAGATGGAGCTAGCTGGGGAGTATCCCGATGCTGTTGTTGGCTGTGTCGGGGGCGGTTCCAACTTTGGCGGACTTATGCTCCCAATATTGTATGACTCCCGTAAACGGGAACGGAAAGTTGAATTCATCGCTGCCGAGCCAACCGCATGTCCGACGATAACCAAAGGGGATGTACGCTACGATTTCGGAGACGAAGCCGAGCTTACCCCGCTCCTGCGCATGCACACATTGGGACACAAGTTTGTTCCCCCGCCAATCCACGCTGGTGGATTGCGATATCACGGAATGGCGCCGATAATCACGCGGTTGGCCGAGGACGGGATCGTACAACCAGTCGCGTTCGATCAGGTCGATGTGTTCGGTAGCGCAGTCCTCTTCGCCCGTGCAGAGGGAATCATTCCCGCACCGGAGACAGCGCATGCGGTGCACGCAGCAATTGAGCTCGCTCGCGAATCGGCGCGGCGAGACATGAAGAGAGTGATCCTCATCGGTTTCTCTGGACACGGCTACTTCGATATGTCCGCCTACACTGCGTACCTTGCCGGCAAATTGGTGCGCACCAGTTAGACTAGTTTAGATCAGCTAGCTCATGCGGCCGGGCGGGTTCTGCTCGGCCGTTCCACTCATCCAGCTTGAATGCGTGTCCTCCGCTCCAGCAATTGCAGGAGATGACTCGCGATCGACACAAGTCCTAGATAGATCAGTCCCACAATCAAGAATACATCGAAAAACCTGAAAGTGCGGTTAGCAATGAGCCTCCCCTCCCCCATCAGATCGATTACTGTTAC
>CAZZJU010000122.1:0-4323 GCA_964654805.1 uncultured Thermotogae bacterium
CCATGTAGTAGGCAACCAGTACGTCTCCGACGTTCAGGCTGTTGAACCCGAGATCGGTGCGCAGATCGTTCAAATTAAGCTGGAATACACCCGTACTCGGCCCGGTCTCCTGCGCGTAGAACATGACTTTGCAGTAACCATTTGGATCAGCGGTGTCGAAGAATACCACGTTATCTGGCGATGATTGCTTAGTCGGATATTGAACGAAATAACTGTGAGAAAGATCAGTTTGTTGGTTTGTTCCTCCTAGACTGGTGACAGTTAACCCACTGTTATAGATTTTCTGGTTCCATGGCCAGTGTATACCTTCATTGGTGTATACTGGACCACCTGTAGCAGGGTCGACACCTGCATATCGTTTCAGAAGACAGAAGGTATTGGCGCTGTTCGTCTGGACCGGATTCCAGGAACCTGGGTTGACCAGGATGAATACCGGTACGTATTCAACCTTACTGCAGTCAAGGTTTTCATCAGCATCGGTAACCGTGATCGTCGCTGCGCCGCGCGGGTCTTTGTACACTTCCTGATCCCAGCTGATCGTTGCCTCGGTGTCGATGATCTTCATCGTTCCGACTGCGATATCGGTAGGGTCATTCGGGTCCTGATACATCCCAACAAGGGTATCCATGTTCTCGAACCATCCCAGTGCGTAATCAGTATCTTGGTTCCAGCCGGTATATGAGGGCATGTGAGGAATCCGTCCCGCTGGCATTATTCCCCTCGTTACGTGATCAGGCGTGACAAGCCAACTTCGGGTACCAAGCCAATTAGGGTCATCATCATCAGTGATGTAAACGTAGTTTCCCCATTGAAAGGTGAGGGGATTATTGTTTGAGTCAAGCAAGCCGACTACATGAGTGTTTTTGTACGGTTCATTGTAATCTTCGCGTGTCCCGATTTGAAATGGCCGTTTCGATACGAAAAGTCCGGTATCAGGACCGGTTTCTTCCAAGTAATCGCTTGAGAGATCGCCCTTAACTGGGTTCCACACGATGTACGCTCCGGTCTTTGGGTCGAACAACTTTATGTCCGGCCACATCTTGTCTCGCAGGTCGCAATCAATATTCTGGTCGGGATCATAGACACAGATCCAGATTTCGTCTCCTTCGTGCACTTTAGTTACTTTATTGGCACCGCTCTTATCAGACGAGAAATAGATCTCTGCTTGTGTTGCGAATGCTGATAGGGTAAAAAGCACCACCAGCAGTATTACGATGAGGCTTATTTCAGCACGCCGCTTTTTCACTGCCTACCTCCTTTACCAACGATGGGAATGCTCAACCACTACTTTTTATCTATCATATCATAACTTTCGAGTCAACTTCCAGAGGATACTAGTGTCCCAGCCATTTGTCGACGTAGGTAATATCAGGCCAAGACAGGCGGGTTCTTGGTCTTTTCAAGATCACTTAGATAATAGATTTACAATTATGTCGGCGACAGTCTGTGTAGCTTTGTTTGTGACATTGATCCAATGTATATTTCGGTCCCTGCGAAACCACGCCATTTGACGGCGGACAAGAATCCAGGTGTTTCTCACGATTTGCTCCCGCAATTCTGCATAGGACAACTCACCGTTGAGGTAACCGAATGTCTCTCGTACTCCAATCGTTCGGTAGGCCTGATGCCGCGGCGTTAAGCCACATGCACGCAATTTTTTTACCTCATCGATCAGTCCCTCCTTCAGCATCCGGTCGACGCGAGCGGCAATAGCGCGGCGATGCGCATCACGATCCATCCACAGCCCAAAGGTTGAAAACTCATATGGAAGAGGCTTTGCCTCACGCTGTAGCTCACTAATTGGTCTGCCGGTAATTTCATGGACTTCAAGGGCGCGTGTAATACGGAGTCGGTCATTAGGATGAATACGCGCTGCTGCAGTGGGGTCCACCTGTTGGAGCTTAGCGTACAGTTCAGAGAGGGGGCGTGTGTTCAATTGTGCGCGGAGCTCAAAGTCAGCTGATGGACCGGAAAAGATCCCGTGTATAATCGCACCCAGATAGAGGGTACCCCCTCCGGCGATGATCGGAACGTTCCCACGTGCTTGGATTTCTGGGATCAGCCGGCCGACGTCGGTCCTGAACGCCATCGCGTCGTAATTGCCAGTGATTTCTACAATGTCGATCAGATGGTGAGGAATGCGTTGTCGGAGCTCCAAGGACGGTTTGTCGGTAGCGATATCAAGCCCTCGGAAAAATGCACGTGAGTCAGCGGAGATCACTTCGCCGTGCAGACGAAGTGCAACTTCCACTGCCACTGCACTTTTGCCCACCCCGGTTGGACCGAGAATTACAAGGACTGACACTCAATCCTCCCCAAGCAGGAGTTCGCGGAATTTCTTGAGCTCCGCTTGGCGGGAGGGATGCTTCAGCTTTTCGATCGCCTTGATCTCGATCTGACGGATCCGCTCACGGGTGATGTTGAACTTGAGCGCTACGTCTTTCAAAGTGCGTGGGTGCCCATCATCAAGCCCGTAGCGGAGCCTGAGGATCTCGCGCTCGCGTTCATCCAGTTGATCCAGAGCGCGGTTAAGTTGCTCACGCAGGAACATGCGGAATGTCTCCCGCGTTGGAGAAGGCGAATGGGGATCCTCAATGAAGTCGCCAAGAGTGTCTTCTTCATCGTCTCCGATCGGCCGCTCGAGCGAGGCAGTGTACTGAGATACATTCTCGACTTTTTTGATCTTGTCGATTGACATTCCGGTAATACGAGACAGGTCTTCCAATGTAGGGGCAGCTCCGTGCTTTTGGATGTACTCGCGTTTAATCCGATTGAGCTCGCGCACCGTCTCGATCATATGTACTGGCACACGTATCGTGCGCGATTGGTCAGCGATCGCACGGGTGATCGCCTGTCTTATCCACCAAGTAGCGTAAGTGGAGAATTTGTACCCCCGTTTGTAATCGAACTTTTCCACCGCACGCATCAACCCCATATTCCCTTCTTGAATCAGATCAAGGAATGACAGCCCGCGGTTCATGTAACGCTTAGCGATCGAAACAACCAAACGCAGATTAGAAACGGTCAGACGCTCCCGTGCTTCTTTCCCTTTTTTGACGATCTCCTCAAGTTCCTTCTTTTCCTCAGGGCTGAGAATGGTTATCCCATGTTCCTCGGACAAGCGGGCGTTTTCCAACCGTTCAGCTGCCTCTTTCCCTGCTTCCATCGCCATTGCCAGCTCCACCTCTTCTTCTTTGGTCAAGAGCGGGACCTTTCCGATCTCGCGCAGGTAGGTTTTAACCGGATCTTCCCGGCGGGTAGAGCGCTCCCTTTCTTCCCACTCCTCAATGACTTCTTTTTCCGGAATTTCTTCCGTTGTCGATGGCTCGGCGATGTCGTCATCTGTGACTTCGGTGATGATGTCTGGCTCGCCGACAAGGTCAGTATCGATCGGTTCAAGTTCCTCTAAGGAAGCAGTCTCATCGGTGATATCTTTCCGTTTCAATTTATCCGCGGGTTGTCTTTCTTTCTTTGGCATCCCTCCTCCTTGCGATCTTCTCTGCGACCAATGCCCGGTAAGCGCGCTGCAGCTCATTGACCTTCGCTTTGTCCGTCGTCTTTTTGATCTCTTCCCTTAATTCACGCAACCGTCGTTCGATTACTGGTAGGCGTACAAGCCGTGCCAGCGCGTCGTTGAGCGCTTTAGTCGCATCACTAAATACAACCGGAGCGATGACAAGTTTACTCGCAAGACGCATCGCCTCCTCGTCCACCCGGGAAACAACCCGTTTGGTATCAATGGGATCACCTATTTCAGCGATCGCTTCCGCAAGCGCTCGGTACGGGGGTGAAAAGTCCTCCGGCCCGGCGATGCGACTTACCTCCTTCCATTTTACTTCCCCGCGTAGTAGAAGCCCGAGGATTACTTCTTCCTCTCCCCATGCTGCACCCTCTTGTTCAACAATTTCTTGATTCTGTTTGATCGCCCGTCCGCGGGAGAGTTCTCTTATCACTTCGTCGGCCGGGAGATCGAGGATCTCTCCTAACCGACTGCCTACTTCCTGGCGAAGCGGTAAGCTGTTTAACCCTTGATAGAACGGACGCACCGCGTCAATAGCTTCCTCTTTCCCCTTAAGACTCGTAAGATCGTATCTCTCCTTGAGTGTATCCAAAAAGAAGATGTGAAACGGAATTGCATCTGATATGATCCGCAAGAATCCCTCTCTTCCTTCCTGGCGAACAAAGCTATCTGGATCCTCTCCTTCAGGCAAAGTGGCCACTCGCACGGATAGCCCAGCGTTACGCAGGATTTGCATCCCACGGACAGAAGCCGCTGCGCCGGCTGCATCACGGTCATACACTATCACTACCTCATCGGCGAAC
>CAZZJU010000123.1:0-4278 GCA_964654805.1 uncultured Thermotogae bacterium
TGGTTTACGGACGGCATTATCGTCGAACTCGACCTCCACCGCGAATTCGTCTCCGAGGTAACGGTGGACCATTCCGGCCAAGTACTGCATGTTCTCCGACTTTTCCAGGCTTTCTTTGTGAAACGTGTACTCCGGATGGAACACAATGCGAAGCATATTCCCATCGATGCGCGGCGTCCCCTCGGCGAGGAACGCGGCAATCGCGATCCGCTCCTGCGCGATCACCTGGAGCATTCTGTCCCAGCGGGCCTCAATCGGCTCATCGACGAGCGGAGGTGCGGGCTCTTCTTTTTGTGGCTCCTCTGAAGACTCATCTTGCGCCGCGGCAATGAGCGGAGGCTCGGCCGTCGGTTCCGGTTTCGGCTCCGGCTTCGGTTTCGACACGGCCTGACGTTCTTGCTGCAACCTTGCTGTTTCCCGGGGGACGAGCTCCTGCATCAGGGAGAGGACCCCTATTTCAAGGATGATCCTTCGGTCGAGCGAGCGGAACAGATCCTGCTTTATTCCGAGGATCCCACGAACAAGCGCGATGTCGTACCCTTCGTCCGCGCTCTCTCCAGACGCGATCCTATCGCGTAGCAGCGTGATCAGATCACCGAGGAAAACCTCGAGATCCTTACCCCGATCGACAAGGGAATCAACCATCTCGAGTACTGCTTTGCGGTCCCCGGACTCGATCGCTTTCAGGAACGCTGTGTGCTCCTCGCGCCCTACGAGCCCAAGCATATCAAGCAGGGAGTCCGTGGTGATCTTCTCCTCCTGGCGGAAGCTTCCCGCTTGCTCGAGCATCACGATCGCGTCGCGCATCCCTCCGTTCGCCTTGCGGGCGATCAGATCCAGGGCGGGATCCTCGATCGGGATACTTTCCTGTTGCGCAATCTGGCGCAGACGGGCAGCGATCTTCTCCTGCGGGATCTTGCGGAAGTCAAACGCTTGGCAGCGGGAGAGGATCGTGCGCGGAACCTTGTGCGGCTCAGTAGTGGCGAAAATGAACACAACGTGCGGCGGCGGCTCCTCCAATGTCTTCAGCAGGGCATTGAACGCCTCGTTAGTCAACATGTGCACTTCATCGATGATATACACCTTGGTCTTCAAGTCGGTAGGGGCAAATGTCACTTCCTCGCGTAACCGCCGGATATGATCGATTCCCCGGTTCGATGCTCCGTCAATCTCCAGAATATCTAGAGTCCGGTTGGCAAGGACTGTGTTGCAGTTAGTACATTTGTTGCACGGTTCCCCTCCCTCCGGATGGAGGCAATTTACCGCACGGGCGAGGATGCGAGCAACGGTCGTCTTTCCGATTCCTCGCTCTCCGGAGAAGAGATACGCATGCGCCACTTGGCCGGATACCACCGCATTGCGCAGCGTGCGAGTGACTTCCTCCTGCCCGACCACCTCGGAGAACCGTTGCGGGCGGTAACGGCGGTAAAGAGAGATATAGGAGGAAGCACTATTGTTCAAACGGAACCACCTTTCTGGTCGGGGAGACTGGATTTGAACCAGCGACTTCCTGCTCCCAAAGCAGGCGCGCTACCAGGCTGCGCCACTCCCCGCACTAGAATGATTATAGAAGGGAAACCGGAAATGATCAATAAAAAAACCCGCACTTGTGCCGGGCAAAGACTAATATACGATATATCGAGAGAAGTGTCAAGGGTTACCTGCAAAAACGATCGGCCCCTGTGAAACCGCGAGAAATAAGCGGTTCAACCACGCGCCCCCTGACTCACAAAGCGGGACGGAATGCTACAAATTACTCCTGTTTCAAGACCACGACAAATTACTGCTGGTCGTCACCTCGTGGGTATTGACAGACCGGTCGATTCTTTCTATACTGGCAATCATGATGAAGCCAAAGGAGATTCTTATGAGTGCGAGTAAGGCGTTTAATGTCTCCTTTGGCTTTTATTACTGGTTTAGCGACGGCTTTTCCGCCCGCACCTAGTAACTAAGTACTAGGGCACGCGGACGGAAAAGTCATGACACGGCTACAGGGAAATCCTGTGGTCGTATTTTTTTGGCATAAGGAGGGAGACGGATGAACTGCCGCGGTGTGCGGGGAGCGACAACCGCAACGGAGAATAGCGAACACGCAATCATTACAGCAACGCGCGAATTATTAGAACGGATGGTAGCAGTAAATGGTATTCAGCTTGATGATATAGCGAGCATCATCTTTACCGTCACCCCTGATCTGACTGCCGCCCATCCCGCTCGAGCGGCACGCGAGCTGGGATGGAGATACATCCCGCTTATGTGCGTTCAGGAAATGAAAGTGAAAAACAGCCTCCACCGCTGCATTCGCATTCTCCTGTTGTGGAACACCGATCTTCCTGCCCGGGCGATACACCATGTCTACCTGCGCGGGGCATCCGTATTACGACCGGATTTGGTAAAGGAGGAACAATGACCAAAGTAGCGTTTCAGGGAGCACTGGGGGCATATTCGCATGAAGCGATCCAACAGGCGTTTGGGCCAGAAGCGGAATGCGTACCATGTGAAACATTCGCCGACATATTTTTCGCGGTGGAATCGGGCGAGGTTGACTACGGAATGCTCCCCATTGAAAACGCGGTTGCCGGTTCAGTAGCCCAATCGTACGAACTTCTGATGGAACATGACGTACGAATTCACGCCGAGGTTATTCTCCACGTGCGACACATGCTCCTGGCGGTGCCAGGCACAAAGCTGGTGGATATAACCAAAGTCCGTTCTCATCCTCAAGCGTTAACGCAATGTCAGCGCTACATCGCCCGCCACAACTTTACACCAGAAGTAACGATCGACACAGCAGCCAGTGCGCAACAGCTCGCGAATAATCCGGAACCGACCACCGCCGTGATCGCCAGTGAATTAGCAGCGGAATTATTCGGGCTGGAGATCCTCGATCGCGATATCGAGGACTATGCATTCAACTACACCCGATTCTTCGTGCTTGCTTTGGAGAGCCCACCGCGCTCCCAACGCAGCAAGACATCATTAGTGTTTACCTCCCCGCATCAGCCGGGGGCTCTGTACGAATGCCTCGGGGAATTCGCAAGACGCGGGATTAATCTCACCAAGATTGAATCACGCCCGCGACTTAACCGACCGTGGCAATACATATTCTACTTGGACTTTGAGGGACATATGCAGGATCCGGAATGCGAAGCAGCGATGATGGGACTGCTGCGGAGATCATCATTCGTGAAGTTGCTCGGTTCGTACCCCGCCGCCACCACGCCAATTCACTCCGATGAAACCATCTATTGAACTGAATTCTAGGGAGGCAGCAATGATCGTTATTATGCAACGCGAAGCGACAAAACCACAAATCGCCAACGTGATCGCGCACATCGAGCGGCTCGGCTACCGCGTGCACCTCTCGGAGGGGGAGGAGCGCACGATCATCGGCGTCATCGGCAACGGACGTCCGATCGATCGGGTACAGATCGAGCGGATGGCCGGGGTGGAGCGTACGGTCCCCATCCTGCGGCCGTTCAAGCTGGCAAGCCGGGATTTTCATCCCCAGGACACAACCGTCGTGGTGAACGGAGTGACGATCGGTGGAAACGAGATAGTGGTGATGGCTGGCCCGTGCGCGGTGGAAAATCATGATCAGATCCTGGAAGCCGCACGGGCGGTCAAGGGAGCGGGGGCCAAGATCCTCCGCGGCGGCGCGTTCAAGCCGCGTACATCACCGTACAGCTTCCAGGGACTGGGGGTGGAGGGACTGCGCCTGCTGGCCGAGGCACGCGAGGAGACGGGCCTACCGGTCGTCACCGAGGTGATGGCTCCGGAGATGGTCCCGCTCGTCAGCACCTACGCCGACATCCTCCAGATCGGAGCACGCAATATGCAGAACTACGCGCTCTTGCACGCGGTGGGCGAGGCGCAACGTCCGGTCCTGTTGAAGCGGGGAATGATGTCCACGATCGAGGAGCTGCTGATGGCGGCCGAGTACATCCTCTCTCACGGGAACGACCGCGTCATCCTGTGTGAGCGGGGGATCCGCACCTTCGAGCCGTACACCCGCAACACGGTCGACATCAACGCCGTGCCGCTTCTCAAGCAGCTCAGCCACCTGCCGGTCGTCGTCGACCCGAGCCATGGAACGGGCAAATGGGAACTGGTCAGTCCGGTGTCCAAGGCGGCGATCGCTGCCGGGGCGGACGGGCTGATCATCGAGGTGCATCCGCGCCCGGAGGAGGCGATGTCAGACGGAGCCCAGTCTCTCAAGCCGGCTCGGTTTGCCGCACTGATGCAGGAGTTACGCCCGGTGGCTGAAGCAGTGGGAAG
>CAZZJU010000124.1:0-4266 GCA_964654805.1 uncultured Thermotogae bacterium
TTGGGGAAGGAGACGATCTCGTCGTGAATCCCGGCGAGCTCGGCCGCCCGTACAATCTCCGCCTCGGATGCCTCCGGGTTCCCGAACGCGATGTTCTCCCGGATTGTCGCTGAGAAGAGGAACGGATCCTGCGGGACGAACCCGATCATCCGTCTGAGGTCGTTGAGCGCGATCTCCCGTACGTCGATCCCGCCCACGTGCACCGTTCCCGCCGGGGGATCGAAGATGCGGGGGATGAGGTGAGCGAGAGTGGTTTTGCCCGCCCCGGTCATCCCGACGATCCCCAGGGTCATCCCCTCCGCGATTTCCAGGTCGATCTCGGAAAGGGCAGGTCGGTTACCGTTCGCACCCGGGTAGGAGAAGGTGAGACTCCGGACTTCGATCCCCGCTCCTTTGGGGCGGCGCGGGACCGGTGGATCGGTGATCTCAGGCCGCACATCTAGGAGCCGGTTTATCCGGCCGAGGGAGGCGCTCCCACGCTGTAGAAGGTTCACCGCCCAGCCAAGGGAGATCATCGGCCAGGTGAGCATCGTCAGGTACTGGGTGAACGCCACGAAATCACCGAGCGAGATCGATTCCCGGATCACCCCCACACCACCGAACCAGAGGACGATCGCGAGCGTCGCTCCGGATAGGAGCTCGATCAGCGGCTCAAACAGCCCCCACACCCGGACAAGGGCCATGTTCTCGTCCACAAACCTCTCGTTCACCCGGGCGAAGTCGCGGGCCGTCCCTTCCTCCTGCACGAACGATTTCACCACCCTGATCCCGGCGACGTTCTCCCGCACCTTCTCCATCACCTCGGAGAAGACCTCCTGGACCCGCTCGAACCGACGGTGAATCACCTTCCCGAACCCAAGCATGAAGACGGTGAGGATCGGGAGGGGGAGGACGGCGTATAAGGTAAGGCGAGGGTCGATCGAGAGCATGATCCCGACAGCAACCGGGATCATGAACAGCGGGTCGGCGATCGTGATCAATCCGAACCCGCATGCGCGGCTGACTGCATCGATGTCGTTGGTGGCGTGCGCCATCAGCTCGCCGGTCTTGTACTCGTTGTAGAACGAAGCCGAGAGCCGTAGGAAGTGCTGGTACAGCCGCTCGCGCAGGTCGCGCTCGATCCGCCGGGAGGTCCCAATGAAGAAATACCGCCACAGGAAGCGGAAGACCATGACGATAGTAGCCAATCCAACGATATACAGGCCGCTTCTCAGTATCCCGCCCTCGCCGCGCGCGAGCCGGTCGATCGCGTCCCTGATCACAAGCGGGACGAGCATCCCTGCCCCGTCCACCACTAGAAGGGAGATGAACCCGGCAAAGACCCGCCCCCGGTACCGCCATAGCCAACCCACTAGTCCGTTCATGCAAAATTGAGATCCTACAGGAATAAGGCGCGGTTGCAACCCCGCCTTCGACGAAAACACAGATTACGAGCGGGGTGAATAGGCGACTAGCGCTAGAACTCCCAAGCCGACGATAATCCACAACGTCATCTGGTCGACCTGACCAGAATGTGGCAACCCTTTCCCGAATACAAGACTCGCCCCGAGGGATATCTCGGGGTGTAGGGTGAAGGTGAGGGGGATCGGATCAAGGGAACGAACCTGGAACGAAATGGCGAGAGGATCGAGGATCCGCCATTGAACCCCGGCGAGCATGTTCATGTATGGCGACCAGTTCCACACTGCACTTGCCGCGATCCAGTCCCAGTAAACCGATATTCCTCCCCCGGCATAGATCGCGATCGGCCCGCTCCATCCCTTAGCAAGCAGGCTCAAATCGGTTTCGAACCCGAGAGGGAAATCGGCTGGGTATGTCCCTAGGGTAAATAGGACTGACAGGTTGGAGTCGGTGAACGCCTCAGCCGCGATATACGGAAACGACGTGTTCCAATCGATCGTGGCCGAGAGAGGAACCCCCACTCCAAACCCGAACGCATTCGCCCCGTAGGAAACGGCCCCCGTAATAACTACGAGTGCCAGGCATGCGATGATCGTTACCATCGGTCGGTTCATTGCTCTCTGTTTATCGCGGATCTCCGGATCGGAGACGAGGTAATGCGACCTCTTCGGATGGGAGAGTTGTCCGCTTCCCGAACAAAAAAACGGGGGAAGGCAACACCTTCCCCCGTTTTACTAACTATCTATCTGCTAGCCTAGGGAGATACCGTAATCTGCTTCGTCACCTTGGATTCGGCCCCTTTATCATCACGCACAAGCAGGGTGACAGTGTAGGTGCCGGCGTGATTGTAACTTTTAGCCGGGCCTCCTCCGATACCGACACCGCCATCACCGAACCACCAGAACCAATACACAATGCGTCCATCTGGATCGGTGGATGTGGATTTAAACCTTATGAGCTGTCCTGCACGCGGATGTGCTGGTGAGTATGTAAAGTCAGCGATCGGTGGTTTGTTTCCACTCGATGGCAGCATGGTGAACTCGGATGGATCGAGGGCGTTGGCATAGATCCGTACCTCGTCGAGCGTCCCTTTGAATCCCTGCGAACCACCCGCTTTTGCGCCAATAATTACGTCAGTCGCGCTCTGCCCCTGGCCGAGCTGGCCTGACACGCTCTTTTCTGCTTCTAGATGACCGTTCAGATACACACGGAGTTTGCTCCCGGTGTACACACCAGCGACATGATACCACGTTCCGGTCTTAATGGTGGTGCTACCAGTGACTTTTTTCCACCCGTTCGTGTAGACGGCGAACACGACTTTGGATCCACTCAATGCAAGGTAGAAGTGATTGTCCGCGCTTCCCGGCCCATCTTCGCTGACGATTCGCTGGGTACCGCCAAGGTGGGATGGTTTAACCCATGCCTCGACAGTAATCTTGCCCGTAATTGTTAGGCTGGCACTCGTCGGGATGGTTACATAATCGCCCGCCCCATCGAACGAAAGCGCTTTAGATTCATCCGGACTTCCAGAGACCCAGCTTGCGCCGTGGATTGTGCCGTCGTTCCCGTTACCTGAAGAATCGCTCACACTCGATCCACTTCCCTCGTTGAACGCCCAGTAGCCGCGCAGCGGCGGGAAGCTCGGAGTGGAAGTAACTGATACCGACTTGGTAGCCGTGCGGCTTGCCCCTTTATTGTCACGTACCGTTAGTCTGACAGTGTAGTTACCAGCGTGGCTATAGGAATGCGATACCGAGACACCGCTTGCAGTGTGACCATCCCCAAAGTTCCAGGAATAAGAGACGATCGAGCCGTCAGGGTCACGGGAAGCGGACGCATTGAAGTGTACGGTCTGTCCAACTTTCGGCGATGTCGGGGAGTAAGTGAACGATGCAACCGGCGGTTGGTTCTGTGCCTGCTGCGTTACGGTGAAGCTGAGCGTGTCCTCCGCCCATTCCCCTGCCGGAAGCTGCGATTGCATCGTCTGGCGGACCGAGTTGCGGAACCTTGCCGGATCGTAACTTAGCACGGGGAAGCTGCTTCCAAATGTCGTTGGGAAGTTGGGAAGCGGACTTGTCGCCGCAAACGCATACAAAGTCTCCGTTCCGGTCGGCGCGCTCACCCGTAGGGTGTAGCTGCGCCCAGGCAGGGTGTGGGTTCCTGCTCCCACGTGGTTGTCTGGCTCAAGATAACTCGGGAACAGCAGAATCACCTTGCCGCTCGCATCGACATCACAGATATACACGTACGCATCACGGTTGACCGTGTAGGTGATGACAATTGACTCACCTACCTGATAGATCCCCTTGGGCAGTGTTAGCTGCACCGAGAGCGCAGGATAGGGCTGTGAGATCACGACCTGAGCGGTATCGGTCGATTGTCCTCCCGGCCCGCTTACCGTCAGGGTAACGGTGTAGGTCCCGGGCGCGGAGTAGGTGTGGGTGACCGTTGCGCCTTGTGCCGCGTGGCCGTCCCCGAAGTTCCACACGTATTGGGAAATCAGTCCGGTCGAGCCGGTTCCATCGAAGGTCAACGGTTGACCGACCGTGCCGGTGTACGGTCCTCCAGCCTCGGCGACCGGCGGCGGAGTAGCAGCGGCCACTACAACTGATTTGGTCGTTGTGTCCGTAGCCCCATTGTTGTCTCTTACCGTCAGGCGAACGGTGTAGGTTCCGGCGCTCGTGTACCGGTGGTAGAGGCTCACGCCCGATCCGCTACTCCCATCCCCGAAATTCCAGGAGTAAGAGACGATTGTCCCATCCGCATCGCTCGATCCTGAAGCGTCGAAGTGGATCCATGCCCCGGGAGACGGGCTGTGCGGCGAGTAAGTGAACACCGCGTTCGGTGGAGTGTTGACTGCTTGGG
>CAZZJU010000125.1:0-4185 GCA_964654805.1 uncultured Thermotogae bacterium
CGCAGCCTGCGTACCCCGCGCACTTCCCCGGTCAGCCCGACCTCACCAACAAGGACATACCCCTTAGGAAGGGGCCGGTTGCGCATGCTGGAGACGACCGCGGCAATCACCCCGAGGTCGGCCGCCCGCTCCCGCGTCTCCAGGCCACCAGCAATCGAGAGATAGACGTCCGCCCCGCCGGTGTGTATTCCGAGGCGCTTTTCGATCACGGCAAGCAGCAGAAGGATGCGGTTGTAATCGAGCCCGGTGGTCCGCCGCTGCGGTGCGCCGTATCCTCCGGTCGGGGAGACGAGCGCTTCGAGTTCCACCAGAATCGGCCGGGTACCCTCGAGGATCGGGACGACCGCCGTCCCTGGACGCGGGTTCTCCCGCTCCTCCTGCGACAGGAAGAACCGGGACGGATCGGTGATCTCGCGCAGTCCCTGTGGGAGCATCTGGAACACCGCAACCTCGTTCGTCGCCCCGAACCGGTTCTTCACCGAACGCAGGATGCGCATCTCCTCACCCCGACTCCCCTCGAGGTAGATGGCGACGTCAACCAGGTGTTCCACCGTCTTCGGCCCGGCGAACCCACCCTCCTTGGTGATGTGTCCAACAAGAAAGGTCGCCATTCCCCGCGCCTTAGTGAGCCTGGTCAGCGCTGCGCTGACCTCACGCAGCTGACGGACGCTCCCCGCCTCGCCCGGCGCGGCCTCGGACAGGGTTGTCTGGATCGAATCAACGATCAGTACGTGCGGAGAGACCTGCTCCACCGCCCGGGCGATGCGAGACAGGGTCTGCTCAGCGAGGACGAACAGCTGCGGACTCTCGATGGAAAGACGACTCGCCCGCAGCTTTATCTGGGCCGCTGACTCCTCACCGGACACGTAGAGGACATTCCCGTACGAGGAGGCAATCTGCTCCGCGATCTGCAGGAGCAACGTTGATTTCCCGATCCCGGGCTCGCCCCCGAACAGTATCACCGCTCCTGGGACGACTCCCCCTCCCAGGATCCGGTCGACCTCCCCAATTCCGGTAGACAGGCGTTTCACTTCGGTGAGGTCGATCGCGGTGATCGGGCGCAGCTCCTCCCCAATCCATGTGCCCGGTTCTCCAGGCTCTACCTGTTGTTCCGTCTCCTCGATGAACGTATCCCACTCGCCGCAGTTCGGGCACCGTCCGAGCCACTTTACCGATCGGTACCCGCAGCTCGTGCAGCGGAAGGCCATGGCTATTTGCCCTTGGTGAACCGGATCTCCTCGCCATCCGCCGAGGCCACGACCGTGGAGCCCGGCGCGAACGCTCCTTCCAGGATCAGCTCGGAGATCGGGTTTTCGATCAGCCGCTCGATTGTGCGACGCATCGGGCGCGCCCCGTACTTGGCGTCGTAGCCCTTCTCGATCAGAAGCTCGCTTGCCGACTCATCGAGGGTGAGGGTGATCCGGTGTTCTTCATACAGCCGCTCCTTCAGCTCGCTCAGCATCAGATCGGCAATCTCCTTCACCTGATCGCGGGTGAGTTGGTGGAAGACGATGATGTCGTCGAGCCGGTTGAGGAACTCCGGCCGGAACACCTTGCGCACTTCTCCGATCACCCGGTCCTTCATCTCCTCGTACGATTCCTCAGAGTCGATCTCCTGGTCGCTGAACCCGAGGGTACCGCGGTCGGTGATCATCTCGCTCCCAACGTTCGAGGTCATGATGAGAACTGTGTTGCGGAAATCGACGCGTCGTCCCTGCGAGTCGGTGAGGATTCCGTCCTCCATCACCTGGAGCAGGATGTTGAACACATCGCGGTGCGCCTTCTCGATCTCGTCGAATAGCACGACCGAGTACGGACGATGCCTGACCTTCTCGGTGAGCTCCCCCGCCTCCTCGTAGCCGACGTATCCCGGTGGGGCGCCGACAAGGCGGGAGACGGAGAACCGCTCCATGTACTCGGACATGTCAACCCGGATCAGCGCATCCTCGTCACCGAACAGGAACTCGGCCAGAGTCTTGGACAATTCCGTCTTCCCTACCCCAGTCGGCCCGAGGAACATGAACACTCCGACTGGCCGACGCGGGTTCTTTACCCCGGCGTAGGCACGGCGGATCGAACGGGAGACCGCTTTCACCGCTTCCTCCTGACCGATCAGGCGCTCGTGGATCTTCTCCTCCATGTGCACCAACCGCGCAGTATCCTCCTCTTGTACATGTCCGATCGGCACACCCGTCCACATCGAGACCATCTGCGCGATGTCCTTCCCGGTAGCAACAAGTTCACCGGTGCGGTAGGAATTTTCGCTCTTGCTCTCGATCTCCCGCGCGAGCTCCTCGCGCCGGTCGCGCAGTCGCGCTGCCTCTTCGTAGTCCTGGGCAGCAACCGCTTCGCGCTCCCGCTCGATGAGCTCGTCCATCTCCTCCACCAGTTCCCGCACCGCGTCCGGAACGCGCGAACTGCGCAGTTTGATCCGTGCTGCGGTTTCATCGATCAGGTCGATCGCTTTGTCCGGGAGGAACTGATCGGTGACGTAGCGGTCGGAGAGGCGTGCCGCCTGATATAGTGCATCGTCGGTGATCTTCACCCCATGGTGCTTCTCATAGTGAGGGCGCAGGCCTTTAAGGATCTTCACCGTCTCCTCCACGGTCGGCTCCTCGATCATGATCGTCTTGAACCGCCGCTTGAGGGCCGGATCCTTCTCGATCGATTTTCTATACTCGTCCGGGGTGGCTGTCCCGATGCACTGAATCGCCCCGGAGGCGAGCGGCGGCTTGAGGATCGAGGAAGCGTCGATCGCTCCCTCCGCCCCGCCCGCGCCGACGACGGTCTGCAGCTCGTCGATGAATAGAATGATGTTGTCCGACGCCATCACCTGGTCGATCAGGTTCTTCAGGCGCTGCTCGAACTCGCCGCGGTACTTCGTCCCGGCAACGATCGACGCCATATCGAGCTCGATGATTTCCTTGGAGCGGAGAAGCGACGGGACGTCACCGGCGACGATCTTTTGGGCCAATCCCTCAACAATCGCGGTCTTGCCCACGCCCGACTCACCGATCAACGCAGGATTGTTCTTCTTGCGGCGGACCAAAGTCTGGATAATCCGCTCCATCTCCTCCTCGCGCCCGATCACCGGATCGAGGCGACCGGCTTCCGCCTCCTCGATCAGGTTACGTCCAAACTCGGACAGATCCCCCTTGCGCTGCTGACGTCGGGTGGAGCGAATCGCCATCCCAATCCCGGCCGACGGGAGGAAATAGGCGCGCGTCTTGTTGAGATCGATCCCAAGATGGTGCAGGATTGCCGCTCCCGTCCCCTCACCCTCGCGGAGCATCCCCATCAACAGGTGTTCGGGACGGATCGTAGTCTGCCCAGCACGGCGCGCTTCCTCGAAGCTGATCTTCATCACACGCTTGAGCCGCGGTGTCGGTTCGAGGTCGTCGGCGGACAGGCGCACTTCACCGTGCCCCTTCTCCTCCTCCAGGATCGAAGCGACCTTGGCGTAGCTCACCCCGTGCGTGGTCAGGAACCGGTAGACGTCGCTTCCCTTGACCTTGAGGAAAGCGAGGAGAAGGTGCTCGGTGCCGACGTAGCTGTGGCGCCAGGCTTCGGCCTCCTCCTGAGAAAGCGCGATTATCTCCATCGACTCGCGCGAGAATCGATCGTACATTTATCCTCCTAAATCCCGTTTCATCTCAGAGTATAGCTCCAGGCGACGACGACGCAACATCGGAATTACGCCGATTAAATCGGTTCATCACCGTCTCGATCGTCTCGGTACGGAACAGTTCGATCGCCTCCGTCGCCCGTCGTAGAACCGGGATGAGTGTTTTCCATTCCTCCTCGGAAAACCGGGAAAGGACGAAGTTCACTGTATCAGGACCCCGCTTCTCCACCCCGATTCCGATTTTGAGCCGCGGGACCTCCTCGCTTCCCAAAGCATCGAGCACTGATCGCATTCCCTTGTGCGTCCCCGGACCTCCCTTGGGGAGGACCCGCATCCTGCCGAGAGGAATATCAAGATCGTCGTATACGATGAGGATCTGGGAGAAATCCAGCCCGAAGCGATCAAGGAACAGCGGATGCACCACGCGTAGGGAGTTGGTGCGATCGACATTGCAGTCCAACACGCCATCCGCATCCGATTACCAGACGCGCCCAAAAGTCCATCGGCCAGCCAACACGGCCAAGCGGTCATCGATCCGGGAATACACGATTCACGAGCTG
>CAZZJU010000126.1:0-4150 GCA_964654805.1 uncultured Thermotogae bacterium
ATCGCCGCGTTCAGCACGACGAAGTAGAAGAACACGGTCGACGATGCGAACCCGAAGCGCTGGGCGAGGAGGATCGGAAGCGGGACGAAGAAGAACCCGAATCCGGTGAACGCGAGGAGCGTTCCCCACAGGAACAGCTTTGTCTCGTGCCGCAATCCCTCTTTTCCCCACAGGAGTTCCGGTAGCCGCCGCGGGTTGAGGCGATGGTACAAGTGCGCCGGGCGGAATCTCCCACTTTCGACGAGGAAGTTTCCGAGCGCGACGATCATTCCACGAAATTGTCGGGTAGTAAATTTCGGTGCGGTGCGCGGGACGAACCGAACAGCGAGAACAGAAGCTCCTATCCCTAGGATGGCAAGGATGATAAACAGGGCCCGGATCGCCCCTTCTTCACCGAGGTGCGGTCCGGCGACCCCGAGGCTGATGCTCCCGAGCGCGAGTCCGGTCAACCAACCAAGAGAGATGATCTGGTTGAGATGGCCGATCCTCATCTCCCACATCGATTTATCCCGGTTTTCGATCACGATGAGCACAGTGATCGATGCGTTAGCCATCCAAAAGAAGTTAAGAACCATATTCCAGACAAGAACGCTTCCGAACGTATGTGCGATTGACATACCGAGGAAACTTACTCCAATAACGGCATAGCTCATCACAATAAACGGCTTGCGGCGGGCAGCGGCATCGGAAAGCCTTCCCCAGATCAGGCTACCGAACACCCCAACCAGACTGACCGCGCTCGACAGAATCCCGACCGCTCCCACGGATCGGCCGAGCACTTCGGCGATCATCAGTGGGACAAGCACCGAGGAGGTTCCCATCACCAGACTGGCGAGCCCGGTGGCGGTGTACCACGATTCGGCTTCGTTCTTCCAATTTTTGAATGCCCTAATCATTTTAATAACTCCGTAAAAAACAAATTACCCTCCACGATCTTTCGCGGAAGGTCCGGCGAAGTATATCTCCAAACGTGGGTTTGTCAAGGGAGGCAAAACTGGCGGGGAGTCGGGGGGAATTGGTCACGCAGTGCGGGTGGTCTCGATTATGCGCAATACCCGTTCGGGCCGAGGTCAGGGGTAAATCCGCGCAGGATGGAACCGCCGATGAACTCGCGCAGAATCGAGTTGCCGGGGATGGTCTCAGTCGGACACGGTTCAAACCAGCTCAAGAACGCAAGCAGCCTCTCTGCCTCTATCCGCTCGCGTGGGCTGCGCACCTGAAGGAGGAGGGGTTCAGCGAGCGGTTTGAGCACGGATAATTCGTAGGCAAGAGCAGAATTGAACATGATATCCGCCTCTTCCTGATAGGGAAAGATATTTCGTTTTTCTCCGGTTCGCACGCTTTCCCACAACTTGAGAGTCGCTTCGGCGGAGTAGCCGCGGTAAATCGAGTCGCGCACGATTCTGCGGAGCAAACGAGTATCTGTGGTTGGAATCCGATTATGGCGGTCCAGGTTTACCTGGGTAAGTGCAGAGACGAAAATTCGGAATACCTCTTCCTTGGGGAAGTTCTTGAGTAGGTTCGGATTAAGTCCGTGGATCCCCTCGGCAATCAGGATCTGGTCCGGGGTGAGCTGTACGGTCGGCCCGTCCTCCCGCTTGCCCGTCTTAAAGTTGTAATGCGGGAGCGTCACGGGTTTCCCAGCGAGCAGCGCTTCGAGCTGTTCCTCCAGGAACGGCAGGTCGAGCGCCTCCAAAGAATCGAAGTCAATTCCGTTTTTAAGTAGGACTTCCCGTGGACGAAAATAGTCGTCCATCCCCAAGGGATAGGGACGGAGGCCATTGGCCAGCAGTTGAACCGCCAGGCGTTTGGAGAAAGTGGTTTTTCCGGATGAAGATGGTCCGGCGATGAGCACGAGGCGGTGGTTCTCGTCGTGGCGGTGGGCGATGATCGCGGCGAGTTCGGCGATCCGCTGTTCATGCAGCGCCTCGGAAACGAGGATTACCTCCTTGATCCGACCGGAACGAATTGCGTCATTCAGTGCGGCGACATGACGGATTCCGAGCAGTCGGAGCCATTCTCCGTATTCGTTGAACACCTCCCGCAGGGTAGTGAACCGCTGCGGCGGAAGGAGCTTGGTCGGGGCCTCCCGGCGCGGAAACCTAAGGATGAACCCACCGGGGAAAGTGTCGAGGGCGAAGGTTCGCAGGTACCCAGTTGATGGGACCATGTATCCGTAGAAATAGTCGAGGAACCCGTCGAGTTCGTACAGATGAAGGTGGTCTTCCTTATACTCGGAAAGGAGTTTCACCTTCCCGTCTTCTCCTCGGGAAGCAAAGATCTCCCGCGCCTCATTTACTGTCATGCGCCTCCGCCTTATCGGACGATCTTCTTCGACAAGGCGTTGCATTGTCTCCTTGATGCGGCTGAGTTCCTCAGCTGTGAATGGGGGCCTCCCTTCTACTCGACAGAAATAACCGCCGTAGGGGACAGAATAGTCGATGTTCAATTTGGCGTTCGGGAACAGTTTATACGCCGCAACAATGAGGAGGAACGAGAGACTACGACAGTAGATCCTTATGCCGTCCGAATCGGAGACGAACACCGGCGTCGCTTCGATATCCAATTGCACTGGACGGCCAAGCTCGACAAGCTCGTTGTTCACGATCGCTGCAACCGGCGGATCGCTCGCTCCAGGAAACGCTGTCCGGAAGAATTCGACGAGTGGAGTCCCTTTTGCTCCCTCGAATGTCCGTCCATCCGGAAGACGTACCTGTACGGTCTTACGCTCTCTTGCCTTACGAATCTTTGTCTGAGGCATGCTCTACCCCCTAAGTAAGGGGGACACACTCTACCTCGATCCCGGCTCGGTGTCAAGTGGAGCTATGGTTGCACTCCTGGTATAACGTTGATTTCGTCGAGTTCGCGGTCGGAGATGGCTGCATACGGCACGTAGCCGTAGGCGTGGCATTCGGCGATAAACGAATCAATCCGTGCTTTGTTGGAGCCGGTGTAGCCGGTTTCGTCATCTACATAGTCGACGACGAAAACTGGTTTACCAGCCTTGTGGATCCGTTCGAGGTATCCGATTCGATAGGAGGTTTCTTCCTGGGGGATCGGATTAAGCTCATTGTAGAATAGATCTTCTATTCCAATCCCGGAAATCGTGTTGAGAAAGGAGTTATCAGCATCATAGTCGAGTATCCGTTCCCCGTTCTGGGGGATAATGTAGAAATCGGGCTTGCCGAGCGATACCCGGCAATATTCAGCGATTTCCTTTACGAATCGGATCATCTGGCTGGCTGCTTCTTTCTCCGTAAGGTGAAAGTGCTCTCCGTTTTCCGGCTCGCTCCAGTATTCGAACGCGTCTACAATGTCAAGGTAAACCCCGGCAAAACCTTGAGACACGATCCGATCTAGATACGCGAAGATAATTTTCTGCCATTCCGGATTCCAGTAACGGACTTTGTAATCTCCTTCCCAATCGGGGTTTGTATGTCCGAGCCACGCGGGAGGGTTCTGTTTCCATGCAGTGTTCCAATAGAACCGATAGTCCTCCGCTTCGCCGATGCTGATATATGCGATCGGAATCGTGCCCGAAGCGCGTATCTTCTCGATTTCTGACCGGCGGTACATTCCTTCGTCACTTCCGTCGCGGGAATAATCGATGACCACGAGATCAAATCCCGCGGAAGCGATCTCGCTCGAAGTGGCATCCTGGAGTTGGTATCCCCAGTTATTAACGCTATGAAGGATCTCGCTTGATTCGCCCGGGATGAACGTACACCCGAATACCGTGCTTACCGATAATAGTATTATGGCCGCCTTGAAAACCCGCAATTTGTCCTCCTTGCAATTAAGGTTACTGATAACGTGGGTTGTGTGCCAGGGAGGAGAATAACGCGCAGGGGCGCTCTCGCTTATAATATTTCTATTGGACAGCGCGAAAGGAGAGGGATGAAAAAGAAGATTGCTCCATTTGGACTGTGGGAGAGCCCAATTACTCCGAAACGCTTGGCTCTTGGAATCAGGATCTCCGATGTATGCTGGGACTCCGATGGAGAGACCTTGGTTTGGTTAGAGGGACGTTCCGATCGCGGAGTACTCGTCGCCAAGCGCCGTGGGGATGCCCCGCGTGATCTTACAGTGGACCTATCGGTGCGCGCCCGCGTCGGGTACGGCGGGGGAGACTTCACTGTGGCTCAAGGGA
>CAZZJU010000127.1:0-4058 GCA_964654805.1 uncultured Thermotogae bacterium
CGGCTTCGGAGATCAAATCAGACGCCTCGGCACCCACGATCTGAACACCAAGGATGCGCTGCGATCTCGCATCGGCGACCACCTGGAAGAATCCATCTGGTTCGTTCATCCCGAGCGCTTTTCCCAAAGCGGCGTACGGAAAGCGACCGATGCGCACCTCGTATCCCTCTGCTTTAGCCCGTTTCTCCGACAGTCCAACCGAGGCCACTTCTGGATCGGTGAATATCGCCTGCGGGACCGAATCGTAGTTGAGGGAGTACTCCTCACCTGCGAAGTAAGCTGCCAGCTTCAGCCCCTCTGCCAACGCCTTGTGCGCAAGCATCGGGCCGGGCACGAGATCCCCGATCGCATAGATCCCGGGAATACTCGTCTCCAGGCTCTCATCCACCACCACGAACCCGTGTCGGTCGAGCTCGATCCCGAGCTTCTCCAACCCGGCTGAGTTCGGACGGCGGCCGACGGCAAGGAGAACCCGGTTGGCGGAAATACCCTCCCCCTCTCGGGTGTGAACCACCACACCATTCGATGTCTTTTCGTACCCTGTAGCGGCGGTCTTGAGACGAAGATCGATCCCCTGCCGTTTTAACCCCTGCATTACGCGGGCAACAATGCGGCGATCGAGGTCGATTCCCGGAAGGATCTCCGGCATCAGTTCGAGGACCGTTACCGCGCTTCCCAACCGGGAGTAGATCGTGGCGAGCTCCAACCCGATAACCCCACCGCCGATCACAAGAAGCCTCTCCGGGACTTCCGCCAAGCTCAGCGCCTCATCCGACGACCAAATCAAGGGGTCTTCGAAGCTGAATCCCGGGATTGCGACAGGGGATGACCCGAACGCAAGAACGATCTTGTCCGCCTCGAGAATCTCTCCGGTTGATAAAGAGATCTTTCCTGGCTCAAGCGCAGTACCGGCGGCTTTGATCAACTCCACCCCGTTCGCTGCAAGAAGCTTTTCCACTCCGCTCACCAGTTGGGTGACGATCCCATCTTTCCAGGAGACGAGCCTGGCGATATCCAACTTCGGCGGAGGAAACTCGATTCCGATATCCTTCGCCTTCCGTGCCTGCTCGAGGAGTTTAGTTGCCGAGTAGAGAGCCTTGGTGGGAATACATCCACGGTTCAGACATACTCCACCAACCCGTTCCCGCTCGATCAGCGCCGTTTTGATCCCGAGTTGCCCCATGCGGATGGCCGCTACATATCCCCCCGGGCCTCCGCCGATGATTGCCGCATTGTATCTCATCTTTCCCCCTTTAGTCTTCACAAGATACCCAGCGACTTGACGCCGTTCAACCCCGTTTGTCTAGGTGTCGTAAAAAAGAGGCATAATTGTTATGATGGTAACAATTAGTTACTGATTTTTACCATCCGACAAGGGCAAAACCTTCGCGAGGAGGTGACGCAAAGCCACGGGCCCCACGTGGGCAGCCGGGCTGCCGAGATGGTCATAAAGAACCGTTGGTTGGTCTTTGCCGGGTTGATCTTGTTTTCCCTGTTTGCGGTGGTGTACACGCAGATCCCCCGCGTTGCCGGTGGAGGCGGAGGACAGGCAACTCCCGGAATTGTTCCCCCAGAAAAGCTTTCCTGGAATGTGGAACGGATCGAGGCGCCGCAGGCGTGGCGACATACGACCGGTTCCCACAATATTGTCGTTGCAGTGATCGATTCGGGAATAGATTGGACCATTCCGCAACTTGCGGGGAAGATTTGGACCAACCCCGGTGAGATCCCGGGCAACGGGATCGACGATGACCACAACGGTTACATCGATGATGTTCACGGCTGGGACTTTCGCGATAACGATAACAGCTCACTCACCGGCTCCAAGATCAATTGGCATGGGACATTCGTCGCCGGGATCATCGCCGCGCAACCGGGGGCGGACGAAGTCACCGGGGTCGCTCCGGGTATCCGGGTGATGGACATCCGCATCCTTGACTCGCGGAACTTGTTCTACAGTTCCGATTGGGGAAAATTCGCTAAAGCGATAGACTATGCGGTCAATAATGGTGCGCGGATAATCAATTTGAGTATCTACGCGAACGGTAAACCTCCGGCGGTGTTTGAAAACGCGTTGCGAAGGGCGGCACAACGCGGTGTTATCATAGTAGGAATCGCCGGTAACGACGGTAAAGGGATTGTAAGCTATCCCGGACGTTATCCATGGGTCCTCGCTGTATCGGCGACGGATAGATCCGACCATCTGGCACGGTTCAGTAACTACGGCCCGCAAGTGGCTGTGACTGCTCCTGGGGACAAAGTGCTCTCCCTATTCCCCGGCGGGATCGCCGGTATCGGTTCCGGTACCTCCTTTGCTGCTCCGCACGTGAGCGGTACATTGGCGCTCATCCTCTCCGCAGATCCGAATCTCAGCGCCACCGAAGCGATCGCCATCTTGGAAAAGACGAGCGTCGCCCTCGGTGATCATGACAAGTTCGGAGCCGGAAGGATCGACGCAGAAAAGGCGGTCGCTCTGGCGCAGAACGCGCGTGACTGACGCTTGCCCCTCCTGGACCTCACCTCCATAATCTCTCCGGGAGGGGCATATTGTTAGTTGGGTTTCATCTTTCGATCGGTAAAGGTTTTGCCAATGCCGTCGCTTCCGCTGAGAAGCTCGGAATAAACGCACTGCAGATCTTCTCTCATAACGCCGCATCCTGGCGGATGCGACCGATCGACCCCAAGGAGGCCTCCTCGTTCCGAGAACGGTTGACACACTCATCAGTGGAATACACCGTTATACACACAATGTACCTTCTCAACCTGGCAAGCCCGGACAACGAGCTCTTCGCCCGCTCAGTTGCCGCACTTACCGAAGAGATCGCTCGAGCCGGAGCCTTGGGGATCCCGCGGGTCGTCACCCACCTCGGAGCGCACGTGGGTACAGGGAGAGAAGCTGGGATCTCCCGCATAGTCGAGGGACTCGAACGGGTGATTGGATCCGAGCCATTCGCACGCCATCCCTTCGTCCACCTGCTTCTCGAAAACACTGCTGGAGCGGGAACGACGATGGGAATGACATTCGCAGAGTTAGGAGAGATCATCTCCTCCCTTACCGATTCCTACCGCATCGGTGTCTGTCTCGATACCTGCCACGCGTTCGCCGCTGGCTACGAACTCCGCACCCCGGAGGGACTGAATGAGACACTCTCCGCGTTCGACCGAGAGATCGGACTTTCCCGTCTGGAACTTGTTCACCTGAACGACTCTGCTCATCCGCTGGGATCGCGTCGTGATCGACATGCCCACATCGGCCGCGGTGAGATCGGGGAGCCGGGGATCGCCGGAATCGTGAACCACCCGGTGTTGCGCGACCTACCGTTCATCCTCGAAACCCCGAAGCTCATCGATGGGAAATTGGACGCGGATCCCATAAACTTACGTAAGGTGCAAGCGCTGCGGCGCGAAAAGGAGGGAATATGAAGATTTTCATCGACACGGCGAACATCGACCAGATACGCGAGATGGCATGGTTAATCGACGGAGTGACGACGAACCCGACCCTGGTCGCGCGGGAGAAGCGGCCGTTCGAAGAGATTGTGCAGGAAATTTGCGAGATTGTCTCCGGTCCGGTGAGCGCGGAGGTGACCGCCCTCGACGCTCCTGGGATGATCGCCCAGGCACGGGCCCTCGCCAAGATCCACGAGAACGTTGTCATCAAGATCCCGATGACCGAAGAGGGGATGCGAGCGGTCACAGCCCTCTCGCAAGAGAGGATCCGCACCAACGTCACCCTGGTCTTCTCCGCCAACCAGGCGCTGTTGGCCGCCAAATGCGGCGCGAGTTTTGTCTCCCCGTTCGTTGGACGGATCGACGATACAGGCGGGAACGGGATGGAAGTCGTATCCGAGATCGTCGAGATCTACCGGAACTACGGGTTCAAGACCGAGATCATCGTGGCGAGCGTGCGCCATCCGCGCCACGTGCTCGAAGCGGCCCTCCTCGGAGCAGAGATCGCCACCGTCCCCTACGCGGTCTTGAAAAAGCTGTTCAACCATCCGTTGACTCACGTCGGAATCGACCGTTTCCTGAAGGATTGGGAACAGGTTCCGAAGTAG
>CAZZJU010000128.1:0-4056 GCA_964654805.1 uncultured Thermotogae bacterium
ACCTTCTTCTAGGAGCAGGCCATCCGGATCCGCAACCAAGGTAAGCCGGGCAACATGGGGTGTGAATTCTCTCAGGATTTGGTCACGCCAACTACCCATACTCCTCTCCTTACTTCATAACATTGTGTCGCCTGGCGTATCCTGCCAACCGTTTGTATCGACAGTCTTGTAGCAGCTCCGGCGAGACTTGCGAAATGGCATTCAAGCATTCGCTGAGTTCCCTAGGTGCCCAAGGTTGGTCGTCGATAACGGCGTCCAGCAAGCATAGGGCATCTTCTGGAAAACGGCTGCACAAGCCGGATTCGTTCAGGCGGTGTACTACGCGGTGTACTACGTAGTAGGGATATTCAATGGGACTAAGCCAGTCGATAACGGCCGATAACGCGGCGGGGAACTCCCCTCGTGCAGCTATGGTGAGGAGCGCGAGTGACTTTGCAATATTGTTCGAAGCTAGGTTGCGAGACTTAGGCCATATATCATGCCAGAAAGGTTGGATTCGATTCCTCCAGTACTCCTCTCGCTGCTCTCCCGCTGCTTCTAAGGCTTGTACGAGTGCTCGTGCAACTTCATTCAAGCCTTCTTGAGACAAAGAGCCTATCGCCGTTTGGAAATCTTGTGCCCTATAGCCATCCAGGGAGTTCAATGCAGCGTAAGTCAGAAATGCCACGAACTGTCGAGCATACTCGCCGAGTTCCGTGTAGTGACTCACCGTAGTAAGAAATGGTTTTTTGATAGCGATCAACAGCGGCTGGTACAGACGTGGGGAGAACAAGAACCCTTGCCATACTGCCTTAGCCTCGATATCGTTTTGATCCCAATCGAACAGAGGCAGGAGATGATCCTCTGTCCAAGACCTATCCACGCGGAATAACGCAATCAGGCGCGACGCCAGTAACACCCGGCCATGTCGAAACCGCTGTACTTCCGTATCACAAAGCTGGGTGAAGAATGGCTCGATATCGTCTGGAAGGCCCTTGTTGTCACTAGGTTTGCGTTTAAACCAAATATTCAAGAGTGCCTCTGTAACTTGCCCGACCGGATGATTGATAGCGCAAAATACATCGTCTTCAGTACCCCCATCCGATTCAGGTGAAAAAGCCAAAATACGCTGGCATAGATCCAGAAAGATATCTTCATTAGAGTCGATTATTTCAGAAACCTTTCTCAGCCACCATGATAGAGGATGCGCTAGTTTCTTAAGCTTGTCATCGGGCATGGCTTGCACAACAGTAACGAAGCACCGCCATGTGTACCTAGCAGGACGATCCTTATCGCTCCACGCAAAGAAAGCATCTCTCCACCGATCTATAGGCCAAATACCCTCTTTTGCAAGATCGCTTAATGCTGCGCCAGCATTAGCAAAGTGCTTTTTGCACGTCTCACGCCACGTATCCTCAATGAATGGTCTTTGTGGCGCTGATGACTGCTTGAGCCATTCGACTAGTTCCTTTCGCTTGCACGGAGCAATGTCGACCTCTTGGCTTTCCTCAAAATCAGGATCACCGGTTGCACTTATCCAGTGTGGGAACTCCTCCTGTTCATGTTTTAACAACTTCCATTCTGGATGAGCCTTCGTTAGTTCATGGAATCTCGCAAGTGCAGCCTCCTGTAAACATCTCCCCTTTCCCTGTAAGCCCTGATCAAGCTTTGCGAGACGTAGCCAAACCGAATGGTCCACGATAGACTGCCAGCGCTCCGGTTCGAGGTTATCATTGTACATACGGCGAGGCGGACCGGCCAAGATAGCGTCCTCCAGTTTTATTTGGGCTTCCGGCGTAAGTGATGCTCCTTGTAACACCAAAAGACGCATTGTTTCGCGTTGCGTTTCCACCGACCATAGCCACCACGCGTCATCGATTGTCAACCAATCCACCCACTGCTCAGGTGGAATGCACTTATCTTGACTAGCTGCAAACAGTGCTAAGCGCTTAAATATCGGGTAGGGCATCGTGAACCAATCTTGCGCAATCCGGCTTGCCCGTGTCGGGTCGGTTGAGTAAACAGCTTGCCAGGCGTCACGGACGAGTTCGATCAACACCACCCAATCGCGGAAACCCCTGTTCTGCCAATGTGGGCTGATTGATGGGAGATCCCAGAAGGAACGGTCACTGTAGTCGTCAGCCTCACCCAACTCGCACAGCAAATCTAGTGCATCTCGTAGTAATAGTTGAAAATCGTCGAGCAACATAGGTAACGCACCGCGCCAATGCTCGGATTTTGTAATATCAAGAAGCAAGGAATGAGCGTGATCTACAGCGAGTACCAGTTCCCAATCGACAAAGTCTCTCAGGCGCTGCGGCGACTCAGCTTGGTCACGGTCCTCATCGCCCCAGTGAAATGGTTTGCGCAGCGTGATCCTTGGTGTCAGCAGTTCGCGCAACTGCAGGCGCAGCGTTGCAGTTAGGCCATCGCGCTGGAACCGATCTTTCCAGCAATATAGGTCCAGATCGTACACTGGAGACTTAACCCGACCAATTATCAGCAAACGCCAGAGAGTACGCATCAAGTGGCTGGGTATTGCGTTGGGTGCGTTGGCGCGGATTGCTTCCAGCTCTGCAGTCCTGTCATCTCGCTCTAGACGCGCCATCCGTTCCAACTCGCCCTCGATCAGACTGATAAAATGGTCGTGTAACTGGCCTCCACGCTTTGTTAACCAAAGAATCAAATCCGGATCGTTCAGGTGGCGTGTAAGCCATCGAGCCAAGTGAAACATCACGTCATCCCATGCCGCTCTCCTGCCGTTATCGGCAAACAACGACATCCACGGCGCATGGGTGTAAGGGGCGGGACGATGGATCAAGCTGAATGCAAGTTTATTGTTGGCTTCGGTGCGCGACAGCACACCGAAACGGGCAAGATCTGCGTGCCGGTAGCGATCATCCGAAAAGGCATCCAGCCAATCTAGCGGGGGGACAGGATTAAACTCCGCGAAGCACTTCGCCGGTAGGCCTGATGGATCTGAGAGCGCCCACAACATTCGGCTCACAAAATCGTCTTGTTGGGTGCTGGCCGATGGCCGTGCAAGGGCATGATTCACGACAATGCGTTCCTTCCCAAGAACTCCGTCGCGATAGGTCTCAGCCCATGCTTTAAGGGTGCGGTGCAGTGCAACATGTCCGTTTGCCGAATCGTAGAGGATCGGCGTAACACCTTTTGCTTCCCATTCAATGGCTTTTGCCTTCTCTTGGCCAGGTAAACAATCACCAAAGGCATAAGCTTGGGGGGTTATCTCGCCCAACCTCCGGTCAGCGGCCAGGGCATCCATCATGTAGCGCATAACAGGATCGTTAATACTATAGCCCACGAAACAGACGACGTAGTTTCGGAACAGCTCGCTAACGAAGCGCGCCGCCCAGCGTTCGGTTAGGTAGGCAAGACCGAAATCGCCACTAGTCAACACCAACTGATTCAGAGCGACCTCGTCATTCATGTTTATTGGCAACCGTCCATGCAAATACACAAGTCCATTCCATCGGCTCCTCTTCGGAATCGGCAGCATAGGCGCAACAAAGGCGTTGAATGACTGTTTGTTTTTCTTGCGCCGAGCAATATGTTCAAAAATAAGATCAAAATTTGTGGTCACCAAACGTATTGTGCCTTTACGATCTTTAGCTAGTTGTAACAAGGCTTTGTGGGTATGGGTAGCGCCTTTGCGTCGCAGTTTCGGTTTTAAAATATCATGCAATACCCACCGCATTGCCAGGCGCTGGCCTGGCAACCTTCGCTCCAGCAGATCCAGCGTGGCATCATATTGCCCGCGCTGATACGTCTCGTCTTCTAGGGGAGTTCGTGTTGTCCCTACTAACTCATAAATCTTATCCACTAATCCTTTGAAGTCAGGTAAGCCTGCTGGATAAGAGATCCCGGCCCCACAAAAGAACACGACACGGCCTTCCTCATGCGCATCCAACAAGGCTTCGGGTATATCTAGACCGTTGGCTATGAATTGCATATTCTATCCCCGCTCAAAACCTTTGTCACTCCCTTCTACACGAAGCACTAGCACAGGCATCATTTCCGGCAAGATCTGGGCCCTGCGATTGAGTTGTTCCCTGA
>CAZZJU010000129.1:0-4025 GCA_964654805.1 uncultured Thermotogae bacterium
CGCCGTCTTCTCCGTAACGGACCCTGCCCTCAAGCGCGGGTGGCTGGAGCTCGCCGTGAGCGCTTACGGGCTCAAGGGGACGGGATCGTTCCTCCTCCTTCCCGCCGAAGGCGGGTACGCCCTCGGCGCGGCGTTCGCCCTCCAAGGGACGAGCTTAGCCGGACTGTCGCTTGAGGCGGTGAGCTGCTTCGGGATGTGGTCGGTGGGCGAGGAGTTTACCGAGGTTTCCCCCGTGCCGGGGGAGGGAACGTGCCTGTGTTACAACGGGACAGATATTTCGTTGAGCGGGCTTATGTTCGGCTGTGCGTCGTACGATACATCGATCCGCTTTACCCGTTCCGGGTTTTCCTACGTCCGGTTCGATGTCGAGGTGGACGCTCCGGCAGATTGGTGGATCCCCGTGAGCTTTGACATCGCGCTCGAGTTTCATCCTCAGACGAAATCGCTCATTCTGACGGTCCCGACCCTCTACTACTTCAACGACTGCGACGGATCGTTCACCCTTTACCTCGGGTTGGAAATAACCAGCGGGAGCGGAGATGGGCTGTCGTTCGGCGGACTGCGTTGGTCCGGGCTGCGGGTGAAAGATCTTTCCCTCGGCGGGGCAACCCTCGATGGGATTTTATCCTTCGGTGATCCCCTTTACGCCGGCGTGAAGGACGATGAGATGAACCTGCACGCGGACGACTACAACTTCGCGGCCGAAGGGACAGAAGCGGATTCCCCGACTCCGTACGAGATGGTGATGAGCCTTGCCCACGGCACCGGGAACTTCTCTGCCACAATCGACATCTACTTCAAAGAAGGTGGGGCGCTCTTCGACCTCGCGCTCTTGACGGGTAAGGCAAGCTATATCCTCTCGAGCGATCTTGAGTTCGGGCTCGGCGTGGCCCTCGACCCCACCGCCGGCCTGAAGGAACTGCGAGCGGAGTTCACCTGGTCGCTCTACCACTGATCGCTATACTCTTCACCGATGGCTTATAGAATCCTTGTGGTAGACGATGAGGAATGGGTGTGCAAGCTTGTCGACGGGTATCTACGTCAAGCGGGGTTTGAGGTGATAACGGCGGGCGACGGGCGGATGGCGATCGCCAGATTCGAGCGGCACCAACCGGATTTGGTGATCCTCGACTGGATGCTTCCCGGGATTGACGGGATCGAAGTGGCGCGCCGGATCCGTGCGACCTCCTCCGTTCCGATCATCATGCTCACCGCCCGGGCTGAGGAGGAGGACCGAATCAAGGGCCTCGAGTTTGGAGCCGATGATTACGTAGTAAAGCCGTTCAGCGCGCGCGAACTCGAGGCGCGGGTGCGGGCAGTGCTGCGGCGGGCGACCGGGAGGGAGCGGACCGTGCTGGAGGAGGGAGATATACGTATCGACCTTCCCCGCCGCGAGGTACGCGTGGCTGGCCGTACGATTGACGGCTTAACTCCGATGGAATTTGACCTTCTCGCATTCCTCCTTTCTCATCCCGGCCGTGTTTTCACTCGGCTTGAGATCCTCGAGGTGCTGCGCGGCACGAGGTACGCGAGCTTCGAGCGGGCAGTCGACTCGCACATAAAGCGCCTGCGGCGGAAGGTGGAACCGGATCCGGGGAACCCTCGTTACATCGTCACCGTGTTCGGAATCGGGTACAAGCTCGTCCCGGAGGGAGAAAGACGGTGAAGCGGCGGATCTCCTTCCGGACGAAGCTTTTCGTTTCCCTTGTCCTGGTGGTAGTCATCACTACCTTCCTCGGCTATACCCTGATTCACCTCGCGGTCGACCGCGCGTTTCAGCATTTCGTGGCTGAGCGCTCCCGGACACAGAGCGACACGCTCGTCCAGGTGTTGGTGCGTTCCCTCGCCCAAGCGAGGGATAAAGACGATATGCTCGGGTTGCTGACCGGCGCCGGACGCCCGCTTCCCCTCGTTGTCGCCGACATGGGGGGAAATGTGATCTACGCGCCGGACGAATCCAAAACAGGAATTGTACTGCCGGAAGAGGAGCTGGAACACGGGACTCGGATCAGACTGCAGGACGGGACCGATTGGGTTGTCGTCCGCAGCTGGGATGTGCGCTCTTCCCACACCACCCCCGAACGTCGGTTCCTCGAAGCGGTTACAGTCTCGCTGTGGATCGCGGGGGGGACGGTCACCATCCTCGGAATCGGAATCGGGTTTCTTCTCCTGCGCCAGTTGACCCGTCCGTTGAACCGGCTCGCCGCCGCGGCGCGTGAGGTGGGAAGGGGGGAGTTCGCGCGGCGGGTCCCGGTGGAAACGCGGGACGAACTCGGTCGACTCGCGCGCTCGTTTAACGAGATGGCAGAGAGCCTGGAGCGGTCCGAGCGCGCCAAGCGCCGGATGATCGCCGATATCTCCCATGAGCTTCGCACCCCGCTCAATGCGGTGAGAAACGGATTAGAAGGGTTGCGGGACGGGATCATCGCCCCGACCCCGGAGAACCTCGCCGCCCTGCACAGCAAAGTCATGCTCACTGCCCGACTGGTCGATGACCTGCACCAGCTCGCTCTTGCGGACTCAGATCGCCTCCCGCTTAACATCGGGCCCGTCGATCTGCGCGAGCTGATCGACGGGATAAGGATGACGATCGGCCCGGAGTTGGACGACGAGGGGGTGGCGCTCGTCGTCGATCTCCCTCCCGACCTTCCGATGATCGAGGCCGACGGACAGAGGATCGAACAGGTGATCCTCAACCTGCTGGAAAACGCGATGCGCTACACCCCGAGCGGGAAGGAGATCCGGATCGCGGCCGCTGCTGTCGAGGGTGGAGCCGTCGAAGTGAGTGTGTGCGACTCCGGGCCCGGATTATCGGAGGACGACCTGGAACATGCTTTCGACCGGTTCTACCGTGCCGATCCCGCCCGGGCGCGGAAAAGCGGGGGCTCGGGCCTCGGGCTTGCGATCGCTAAGGCGATCGTGGAAGCGCACAATGGGAGAATTTGGGCGGAGAACAACCAGGATGGAGGCGCCTGCTTCCGGTTTGTCGTCCCAGGTGGTACCGCTTAGTGTACCAGCTCCGGCACCCCGCTTGCGAGAAGGATGGCATCGAGTTCATTCGCCGCGTATTCCCATGGGTTTATCCGTCCGTTTGCGTACCCTCCGAACAAGATATCTCGATCGTACAGGATCCATGGTCCTTCGAAACGAAGGAGCTTCTTTTGTGTGCAATAGGTAACGAACTTGTTCCATCGCCGACGGAATGCAGCGGGATCGAAAATTGCTTGGTCGACCCAGTGGTTAGAATCAGCTAACCATCTTGCCTCCCGAATGATCTCCTGCTGTAAATCTCTGACGTGGACCAGCGGGTTGGATTCGGCAAGGCGACGCATCCCGCGTGCGGCAAGCTGGGAGAAAGTGATCGTGCCTAGACAGGACACCGCATTGATTACTTTTTGCTCGATCCTGCGGGCGGACAGGTCCTTTATTCCCGACATCTCCTTTCCGATCGTTATGAATACCGACTGTCTGCCTGTGCCCATGAAATCGTAGGTCAAGTTCACCGGTAAGACGATCGGATCACGTGCCATTGATATCAATCGGCTTAATCCCGCTTTCGCTTCGTTGAACTTTCCGTCCGTTTCCAGACCGCCTTCAGGAGCCAGGTACACCGCATCCCCTTCGTCGAGGATGGCGGCGAATTGAGAAAGGGATGATATGATCTCTTCAATGTGCTGGATGCGCAGCTCTTTCCGCAGCTTGGGGGAGAGCACGGAGAATTCCCATTCTTGATCGAGCGCGGTGTGATGTCTCCACCGAAGAATCCGCGAGATCGGAGTGTTCGGCGACACGCCGGGGATTACGTCAGTGACCGGTTTGGAAAGCGCTGCACCGATTGGGATGTCCCCTGCTGTCTTCAGTACGGCTGACAAATGGGCTTTCAGTTTTCGGGAATGTAGGTATCCTATCGGATAAGCACGTATTGCTTTGAGTACAGCGCTAAGGTTCGCTGGGTAAATGAGACGGCGCAGCCAGTCAGGCCGATGGATCCTGATCCGGTAAGGCGGCCGGTGCGGAAGAGCTTG
>CAZZJU010000130.1:0-3942 GCA_964654805.1 uncultured Thermotogae bacterium
CCTCACCGGTGAACTCAAGGCGTATAACCGGACCAAAGACGAGTGGATACCGCTATCCCACGACCTCTCTCCTCGTGAGATCGAGATGATCGTGGCCGGAGGATTGCTCGCCTACACCGCGCAGAAGAGCGGCTAGCGGACCGTCCGCCCTCTGCTCCACAAGTAGGCGAAGAACCGCTCGTACGCTGTCGCCAGAGCAGGGATCCCGAGCGTGGCAACGTCAGGCTCATTGTTGCGCACAAGCGAATAGTAGTTCCGGTTGGTCGAGCCGAGGATTACATCGCGGCCGTCGATGATCACCAGCTTGGCGTGGGTGGTGGCAGACGGATCGTCGAACCGCACCTCGATCCCGTGATCGACGAGGTAGTACGCTGCTTCCCGGTTCGCCTGTTCCGATTTAGGATAGAAGGCACAGTCATCGAGAAACACCCTCACTTCCACCCCGCGCCCAGCAGCGGCGATGAGTGCGTTCAAAATGTCATTTGCTAGACTGTGCGTGTAGCTCGGGTAGTACGAGGCGCGGTACATTACGACATGGATTGACTTTTCCGCCCGTTGCATCATAGTCAATAGGACGTGCGCGTAATTCGCGGTCTCCGGACCATCCGGAATCGGAATCAACTCTTGACCCTTGCTGATCTCGTCTATGGACAGCCGTACGCCCCGGGGCACAAGTTCGCCATTCCATATACGGTTGAAGTACTCGCTAAACACAGCTCCAACTTGGGGATTGTCGACGGCGATGTCCGTTTGTGCCTGCTCGGTGAACGCATGTTCGTTCCAGTTGGACGAGCCAAGCACCGTGAGGTGGCTATCGATCACAACGAGCTTGGCGTGAGTGGTCACCCCTGGATCGTCGAACTTCGCCGGAATCCCATGGGCGAGCAGGTAGTTGATCGTGGGACGGTTCTTATCGGTGATCGATTCCGACCAATCGCTTGCATCAAGGATCACCCTCACCGCTACGCCACGAGCGGCCACGGCGATCACTTTATCCCACAACGGATTGTCAGCGAGCTCGCCATCGGAAAGGAGGATGTCAATCGAAGAATTTGCCATGGTAATGGCTTTCTCCAGATATGACAAATATTGAGACCCCCCAGGCAAATCGAGCAGCGGTACCAGGCGAGCTGAGTTCCCTGCCCCCCAAGCCGAGAGACAAACCGCAATCAGAGTAAAAACAACTATAAGGTTCCGTTGCAACCGTTTATTCATCTGCGCTACAATCCTACTTCAAGGAGGAAGGAATGACCAAGGAACTGGATGCGACAAAACTTCGTTATACGTGCAATCCGAAGAAGTTTAAGTTCAAGACGACCGCCGAGGTGGAGCCGCTCGACCGGATCATTGGTCAGGAACGAGCGATCGAGGCGCTCAAGCTCGGATTGGGGATAAAGGACGCCAAGAATCGGTACAATATCTACGTCGCCGGTGGACCGGGGACCGGCAAAATGTCGGCAGTGGAGTACTTCCTCGGCCGCATGAGCAAGAATGAACCCCGCCCGCCCGACTTATGCTACGTGCACAATTTTGAAAACCCGTACAGCCCTCGTTATTTGGAACTGCCCGCCGGAATGGGGACGCAACTACGCGAGGATATGAAACACCTGATCGCTCGGCTGCGCCGCGACATCCCTAAGGTATTCGAGTTGGACGAGTTCAAGGCACGGAGCAAGAAGATAAACGAGATTTACGCCGAAAAGCGAGCGAAATTGTTCGAGGAGATGGAAAAGAAGGCGCGCGAGCTTGGGTTCGCAATTCAGCGTACCCCAATCGGGATCAATACCCTTCCACTGCGTGAGGGCGGAGAGCCGTTAAGTCAGGAGGAGTATGAGGCCCTGTCCGAAGAGGAGCGCGCTAAAATCCGGGAGAAGCAGAATGAAGTTCAAGCGCTGATCCAAGACAGTCTCCAGGAGATCGCTCGCATAGAAGAGGAACGGGAAGAGGAGATCAAAAAGCTGGCAAAGGAAGCGGTCCTGTTCACTGTCGAACCGCATATAAACCAGCTTAAAACCCGTTATAGTGAGATTGAGAAAGTGACGTTCTTCCTTGATGAAGTACAGAATGACATCGTCGAACACCTCGATCAGTTCCGCGGAGGCAACCAGGAAACCCCCAAGGTACAAATGCCGATTCCATTCGGAGTGCAACCGGTCGATCCATTCAAGCGTTACGATGTGAACGTCCTCGTGGATAATTCACAGACTGAGGGAGCGCCAGTGATCGTGGAGCAAAACGCGTCCTACACCAACCTGTTCGGAGCAATCGAGCGACGGGTGCACATGGGAGTGGCGGTAACCGACTTCACGATGATCAAGCCCGGATCGCTCCACCGCGCCAACGGGGGTTATCTGGTTCTGAACGCAAACAACCTATTTAGGATGGGACTTTCGTGGGAAGCGCTCAAGATCGCGATAAAGCGGCGCGAGATACGAATCGAAGATCCGCTTCAGATGCTTGGTTATTCCACCACTGAGGGGCTGAAACCCGAGCCGGTGCCGTTTCGTATGAAGATCATCATTATCGGCAGCCCGGAGATCTATGAAATCCTTTATTACTACGATGAGGATTTCCCTAAGCTGTTCTCGGTGAAAAGCGACTTTGGCACCGAGATGGAACGCACTCCGGAGCACGAGCAGGAAATTGCTCGCTTTCTCCGCGCCCGCTGTCAAGAAGATTCCAGTCTGCTTCCGTTTGATCCCACTGGGGTAGCCAAAGTAGTCGAGGCTTCAGCCAAGCTTGCCGAAGATCAGAAAAAACTATCATGTAGATTTGGAGTTCTCACCTCGATCATCAAAGAAGCCTCTTACTGGGCACGCACTGAGGGTTCGGACTACGTTACCGGTGATCATGTACGCAAGGCACTGACAGAACGGGATCGGCGCAGCAACCGGATCGAGGAGAAGATCCGTGAGATGATCGCCCGCGGCCAGATTCTCGTCGACACCGAGGGAGAGAAAACCGGGCAGGTAAACGGTCTTGCCGTGCTCCAGCTCGGGGATTACACATTCGGCAAACCTTCACGGATCACAGCGACCGTACACACCGGTAAGGATGGAATCATCGACATCGAACGTGAAGCCGAACTCGGCGGGCACACCCACACCAAGGGGATCATGATTCTCAAGGGATTCCTCGGAGAGCGGTTCGCCTCCGAAAAGCCGCTCAGCCTGTCGGCAAGCCTTACATTTGAGCAGAGCTATTCGATGATTGACGGGGACAGTGCATCGAGCACTGAATTGTATGCCCTCTTATCTGCCCTATCCGGCCTTCCGATCAAGCAGGGAATTGCAGTAACCGGCTCAGTCAACCAGAAAGGAGAAATCCAACCGATCGGTGGGGTAAACGAGAAGATCGAGGGGTTCTTCCGGGTCTGCAAGGTGAAAGGACTCACCGGTGAACAAGGAGTAATAATACCGGAGCGAAACGTTGACAACCTGATGCTGTCTGAAGAGATTGTAGAGGCGGTCCGGGAGGGGAAATTCCACATTTATCCCGTTAAGACAGTGGAGGAGGGGATCGAAATCCTAACCGGCGTTCCGGCCGGGAAGAAGCGTAAAGACGGGACTTTCCCTGAGGGGACAGTCTTCGGACGTGTCGCGGCGCGATTGGACGAGATACGCGCTGCGCTTAAAGAAGAGGAGAGAAAGCCAGAAGACAACGATATTTCAGACAAAGATAATTCTAACGATTAATTAGGCGAAAGGCCTCCCGTTTGCCTTGACATAACCCCGGGGAGTTGGTATACTTCCCGCCGCAAACACCCGGTCTTTGAAAAGTGGATAGCGTGGTATTGGGTTCCTTCGGGAACCATGTCACCGAATTGAATCGGATCAAAATCTAAAACCAAGAGAGTTTGATCCCAGCTCAGGATGAACGCTAGCGGTGCGCTTAACACATGCAAGTCGAGCGATCGAGCCGGACCAATCACCCTTCGGGGTG
>CAZZJU010000131.1:0-3847 GCA_964654805.1 uncultured Thermotogae bacterium
TGCAATGCGGGCACGCGGTCTGGGAGCACGAGTTACTGTATGCGAGATTGACCCGATCCGCGCAGTGGAAGCGGCGATGGAAGGATTCGAAGTTGCCCCTGTGTCTGAGGCGATCCGGAACGCCGATTTTCTCATCACTGCAACCGGGTGTCGGGATGTCGTCGATGAAAAGGCCCTCCAAAACGCGAAGGACGGATTGGTGCTTGCTAATGCTGGTCATTTCGACGTGGAGATTAATAAGTCCGGGCTTCAACGTCTCGCTGTTCAGATGGAGGAGGTCCGTTCCGGGGTGGAGAAATTCACCTTGGAGGACGGCCGTCGTCTGTACCTTCTTGGAGAAGGAAGGCTCGTCAACTTAGTCCTCGGGGACGGCCACCCGGTGGAGATCATGGATATCTCCTTTGCACTGCAGGGACTTACGTTGTGCTACATCGCCGCAAATGCCCCGTTCTCTCCGGGAATCTATCCAGTCCCAAATGAGATCGACGAGACGGTAGCGCACATGAAGCTCGAGTCCCTCGGAGTGCAAATCGATAGGCTCAGTCCGGCCCAGCGAAAATACCTCGAGGGATGATGTTCCCTTACGTGGTCCGAGAGGATAAAATCGATCCGAAAGGGGTGATGTAGTTTATGAATAGATCATCATTACGCCGTGGGTTCCTCATCGTTTTAATTTTGATCGTAGTTGCCCTCTGGCTCGGAGGAGCGCAGAAGAGTTCAGATAACCTCTTCTCCCCGTTAAATCAAGTCTATAAGTACATCAAGACTTACTTCTATTGGCCGGAGCGGATTGACGACCAAAAACTAGTGTACGGAGCTCTCAAGGGAATGGTAAAGGAACTCGACGATCCGTATTCGGAATTCATGGATCCGAAGGATTACCAGCAGTTCGAAGAGAGCATGGAAGGGAAGTTCAGTGGGGTTGGGATTGAGATAACGATCAAGGATGGCGTGCTCACCGTTATCGCTCCGCTTGCTGGCACTCCGGCGGAGAAAGCTGGAATACGCGCTGGAGACCAGATTCTGGAAATTGACGGGAAATCAACCGAGGGAATAACGCTGAGTGAGGCGTCGGTCAAAATTCGTGGCCCGGCAGGGACAACTGTTACCCTGCACGTACGCCACAAGGACGGAACAGAAGAAGATATTAAAATCGTCCGTGCCACAATTACGGTCAAGTCCGTTTCGAGCAAGACGCTTGATAACGGTAAGATTGCCTACATTCGTTTAATACGGTTCGATCAGGACGTTTCGCTGGAGTTGGATAAAGCTCTGCTCAGCTTCGATCTAAACCACATAGATGGGATTATCCTCGATCTGCGCAATAACCCAGGTGGACTGCTAAGCTCGGCGATCTCTGTATCAAGTCGATTCGTGGACAAAGGGATCATCTTGACGGTTAAAGACAGAGTATCCGGAGAGCAATCATACTGGTCAACCGGAAACACGATTCCCAACCTACCACTTGCTGTGTTGGTAAATGGAGGAACGGCAAGTGCTGCTGAAATAACCGCTGGGGCGATCCGTGACCATGACATGGGAATCCTAATCGGGGAAAAGACGTTTGGGAAAGGGGTTATACAACGGATGATTAACTTCCCTGACGGTTCGGCTTTGAAATTGACTACCGGAGAGTATCACACCCCGAACGGACATGTTGTTCAGGGAGTTGGTCTCACCCCGGACATCAAAGTCGGAGAAAACGGGGATCCGATCAAGATAGCAATAAACTGGATCGAGAAGCACGCTGGAGAGAGAATGCCGATCGCTATCGGGAATCAAGGATGAGATTTATCATTCTCGGTGCCGGAGGCTGGGGAACAGCATTTACCCGGTTGCTCGCAAAAAATGGCCATTCGGTGATCCTATGGGCGCGCAATCCGGATAAGGCCCAGGAGCTCGCCCGGGAGCGTGAGAATAAGACTTACCTTCCCGGGGTCTCCCTCCCTCAGGAAAACCTGGAGATTACTGCTGCTCTACAACGAGCTGTCGATACAGATGCGATTGTGCTTGCGGTGCCGTCGTTCGCTGTGTCTGAACTTATAAACAAGCTCCGTCCCCACGTCCGGCCTGGCCACGTGTTCATCAACCTGGCAAAGGGACTCGACCGTGGTTCCGGTTGGACAATGTCCGAGCTCATAAAGAATACCTTCCCCGAGCATCCCGTTTTCACCCTATCCGGCCCGTGTCATGCCGAAGAGGTGGGACGGGACATGCCGACGGCGGTCGTCCTCGCCGGAGCCGATCTTGAGTTGGGGAAAAAGTTACAGCGGGAGATCGCTACATCTCGGTTTCGGGTCTATGTAAGCTCGGACATTCGCGGGGTGGAACTGTGCGGCACGGTGAAGAACATCATTGCGATTGCCGTCGGGGTTGGCGATGGGCTTGGCTATGGGGACAACTCTCGTGGGGCATTGATCAGCCGTGGCTTGGCAGAGATGGTCCGGTTTGGACGCGTGTTCGGGGGAGAGGAGAAGACGTTCTTCGGGCTAGCTGGCCTCGGCGACTTAGTCGCTACAGCGACGAGCCCCCACAGCCGCAACCGTTACGTCGGCTACCGTTTGGGTAAAGGGGAGTCGATCGATGCGATCATGCGTGGGATGGCGATGGTGGCGGAGGGAGTATATGCAACGGATGTGGTGCATCGATTGGCTGCCGAAAAAGGGCTTGACATGCCGATCACGGATGCCGTCTGGCGACTTTTGCATGGAAAGTCCGATCCGATTACATTGGTTGATGAGATTATGACAAGAACGCCAAAGGAAGAGACAATCGGATGAAGCGCTATGAGGTAGTCATAATCGGAGGGGGGCCAACTGGAGCACTCGCTGCCCGCTACGCTGCATTAACCGGAGCCCGCGTGCTGCTTGTAGAACAGGGAAGCGGAAGAGGGCCGGCGAGCAACTGCACCGGTCTTATCAGTCCTCGTACGCTTGATATTTACAATGTCTCCTCTGAGGCCGTCTTGCGCCGCATCAAGGGAGGGCGGCTCCACTTGCCGGGTGGAGGAGTCTTGAAACTGTGCGCCCCGGATACACGGGCGCTTGTGGTCGATCGGGCGGTGTTCGATCGCTTAGGTCTGGAACAAGCAGCGGCTATCGGAGTTGAAATCCGTACTCATACGCGGGCGACGCACGCCGCCCGTGGGAAAGTGACCCTTGACGGAAAGGAGAAAATCGAAGCAGCGGTTATTGTCGGAGCGGATGGACCGCAAAGCTCAGTGCGGGATTGGTTCTCCATCCCTCCGCCCCAGCAGTTCTTCACGGCGACCCAAGCAGTGGTGGAAGACATACCCGAAGATCCGGCCCAGGTGGAGGTCTTCGTGGGAAGCAATATCGCGCCCGAAGGATTCGCCTGGGCGGTACCGGCCGAAGAAGGGCTCATGCGCGTCGGGCTCCTCGCACCCGCCGGAACAGATGTACAAGCACTTCTTTCCCGTTTCCTTGCCGATCATTTTCCCGGAAGGGTGCGCGCCAGTAGAGGGGGACTGATCCCGATCGGCCCGGTGAAGAAGACCTACGGTGATGGGGTAATCGTGGTGGGAGATGCCGCTGGGCAGGTGAAGCCCCTGTCAGGAGGAGGATTATACTTTGGCGGGATATGTGCCCAAATCGCTGGGAAGGTCGCGGGACAAGCCGGACTCTCCGGAATGACTAACGAAGTTTACCTACGGTTGTACGAAGAGGAGTGGAAAAGAGAGATAGGAGCTGAGCTTGACTTTGGACTTTCCCTGCGGCGGGTCCTTTTTTCGCTTCACGATGAGACGCTGATCGCGCTAAAAACGATTTTCGACGATCCTGAGATACTATCCCTCATCGAAAACCACGGCGATTTCGACTACCTGAGT
>CAZZJU010000132.1:0-3808 GCA_964654805.1 uncultured Thermotogae bacterium
TGCAACGGGTCCGTTACGGGGCCGAGGCGTTCTCCGCCCGCGACGCTCTCTATCTCGCGACGATGGGAGGAGCGAAAGTGCTGCATCGCGAGGAGGAGATCGGTTCGATCGAAGTGGGAAAGGCGGCGGATCTTATCGCGTTTGACGTCACCGGGCTCGAGTTCGCCGGTGCGCTCTCCGATCCGCTCGCCGCACTCGTCCACTGCGGGGCCGACCGGGTAGATCTGTCTATGGTGAACGGGAATATCCTGGTGTGCGACGGACGATTGGTCGACGAGTCGGTCTACCGTCTCATTCCGCGGCATAACGAGATCTCACTCCGGTTAATCGGTGCGGGATGAAAGTCAAAGTAGAGATTTCATTTTCATTCAAACGGGATCTTCCCTCGAATATTCTCCTCGAGCTTCCTGATGGGGCTGATGTCCGAGCGGCGCTGGACGCTCTCGTCCGTCGCTTCCCCCAGATCGAGGAAAGGATATTCTCTCCCCAAGGAGAAATCCACCGTCACATAAACGCGCTCGTAAACGGCGGGAATATTTCGTTCAAGCGAGGATTCAATACAGTATTACATAACGGCGACCACCTGACGATCCTCCCTCCGGTAGGAGGCGGATGAAAAGAGGCCCCCCACTGGGGCCTCTTCTGGCTGGTGGTTGGGCGTGTTACGTAAGGAGGTTTCAGCAGGAGGCGTGCTTGCCACCTCCGTCAATTAACTTACGGCAGAAATGTGAAGGTTCGGTGAACGAGCGGTGGAGGTTCGGTGACGGCTCAGGTGGATTTCGAACCGGCCTTTGCCTGAAGCCGGTGGTTGAACCTTGCCTCGTCGATGATGAACCGTTCGTGTTCTGCCTCACCGATCTTCTCTACCTCATCGTAGGCTTCGATGCGAAAGCGGAGCTTCCGTTCCTCCACTTCCACGAGCTCCGCGCGCACCGTCACCCGCATCCCCGGCGGAGTCGCCGCTAGATGACGTAACTCTATTCGTGTTCCGACTGTCTTCTGCCCGGGGTCGAGGAGCGGATCGACGATCAGGCGAGCGCATTCTTCGCAGAACGCAACGAGGCTGGGGGTAGAAAGAGCGTCGACAAGGCCACTTGAAATGTTGCTCGCCAGGTGCTCTTCTTTGACCGTCCACGCCTTTTCGTTCTTGAGGCCTGCCTTAATCATCGCACTCCTTTTTGTCTCCGAAAAATAGTAGAGGAATGTGCTTACCGGATCAAGGTTTCAAATGCGGTATAACTCAGGACGCCGGTCGGCGAACCTGTCGTTGTACGGATTGAGGGATTTGTCGCGCGCCTTTCTCGAGTCGATCTCCACTACCCGCACCTCCTCCCGATCATGAGCCCCTTTAACGAGAACCTCCCCGTTCGGGGAGACGATCTGGCTTTCTCCGGTAAACCGGAGCGTTTCGCCATCACGCTTTTCAATGCCGATCCTGTTCGCGGTCACCGTAAACACCCCGTTTTCGATTGCTCGCACCCGCATTGTGAGCTGACCATACTCCGGGATAACCAGATTCGCCGGATGAACGATCACTTCTGCACCAGCGAGTCCGAGTGTCCGTGCTGCCTCGGGGAAAAGGTGATCGAAGCAGATCATCATGCCCACTTTTGCCATCCCAATATCAATTACGGGAAACGGTTTGTCTCCCGGGGAGAACCAGAGCTTCTCTTTGTAGAAGAGATGAACCTTGCGGTAGCAGGAGATGAACCCGTCCGGTCCGACGAGGATCGCTGCGTTGTACAGACTCCCGTCTTTGCCCTTTTCTGCCAGGCCGGCGGCGATGTAGCAGTTTCTCCTTGCAGCGAGATCAGCGAGAAAACGGCTTGTCACCCCTTCAGGAATCGGCTCAGACAGCCCGGCCGCTTCCTGTTTACTGCGGAACTGGTAGCCAGTTGCGAAGAGCTCGGGCAGAACCCAAAGGTCCGCTTGATCCCCACTTATGAGGGCTTCCACATGAGTGAGGTTATCTGTAACTGCTCCGAACTTCGGGTCCGTCTGGATATAACCGATACGCATCTCGCCGTAGATCGTATCACGTGGAAGGCAGTTTGAGAAGCCTTCCTGCTTGAAAAGAGGGCGTAAGCCGCTTACCATTTATTTACGATGATAACGCTAGGGTTGGACTCCTCTGAGGCCCGCGGCGGAGTTGCGCTCATCGAGGACGGGAATTTGCTCGGTGAGACTCTATTGGAAGGACCGTTGCGGCATTCTGAGGAGCTTTTGCCTGCCGTAGAGGAGCTTATCGGTTCCTGCGGTGTTGACCGAAGGGGAATAGCGCGAGTGTGTGTGAACCGAGGCCCGGGTTCATTCACCGGGCTGCGGATCGGACTTTCCACAGCGAAAGGGTTCGGGCAGGCGCTTGGGATCCCGGTATTCGGGGTGGACGGAACAGTTTCGTACCGTGCACGTGTGACTTCGCGCAGGGTATGCGTTGTCATCGTAAATAGGCGGAATCTCCTTTACGTCAGATGGTTCACGGGGGGAAAACCGCGGCCGGATGAGGTAGAGATCCTGACGACGCAGGAACTCGTGGCGCGTTTGAGCCGGGAGAGGAAAGAGTTGATCGTCGTTGGAAGTGGAGTGGAAGTATTGCGATCGGAGCTTTCTGAACTGCCGCAGGTGGTTCTTGCTCCGGTGGAACTGAATCAACCCTCTCCTGCTTGGATCGCTAGGTTGGGTGAGGGGATAGAGGGAGATGATGAGCTGTACACCCTCGAGCCCATGTATGTAGAGCCAGCGATAAGAGGCTAGGGTTTTAGAAAGAGGTGAAAGATGGCACGAGTATGTGAGATTTGTGGGAAACGTCCCGCTACCGGAAACACGATCAGTCACTCCCATCGTAAGACACGGAGGGTGCGAGCGCCGAACATCCAGCGTGTCCACGCTTACGTGAACGGAAAAAAGCAGTGGATCAACGTGTGCACCCGTTGCATCAAATCGGGACGTGTGCAGAAGGTTATCTAGGAGGCGAAAAAGGGTAAATGTCCCTTGAGATCGGTTCAACCGTCTCCGGAAAAGTAATTAGAATCTCCGCAGAAGGGGTTCTCGTCTCCTTGCCGGAGGGTTATACCGGCTTTATACCTGCGTCTCAGTGCACTGAAACGACATTTTCCGTCGGGGAGTTGGTGTTAGCGCGAATCGTCACTCAAGGGGAGGAAGATCGGTTCGAGCTGGCGATCATCTCCGCCCGTGTGGAGGCATCCGTAGATCCGTTTGAGAAGGAATTTCATCGGTTAAACAATGTTCTCAATACCCATACCCCCCAGCCTACGGTGCCGAAGAAAGAACGGGAACCGATGTTGGAAGAACGATTAGAGGCATGGATCAAAGAAGTGGAGACGGGACTGGCCCGTTTACGCAAGCACCGCGGGAAACGCCTTAACGAAACGTTTGATGAACAAGGGGGGAGAAATTCACATGCCCAAAGGGACAGTCATCATTGACGAGGAACGGTGTAAGGGATGCGGGCTGTGCATTGAGGCCTGCCCACAGCATGTTCTCGCCTTTTCTGGCAAGATCAATAAGAGCGGCTACAACTATGTCTATATGGAGCATCCGGAAAAATGTATCGGATGCGCATTCTGTGCTATGACCTGTCCGGATGTAGCGATTGAGGTCTACCGCGAGAAAGTCGCAACCTAGGGGGAACAATGGGAGAGAGGAAGTTAATGAGGGGGAACGAGGTGATCGCTGAAGCGGCGATTCGCGCTGGATGCCAGTGCTATTTCGCCTATCCGATCACTCCCCAGGCCGAGCTTCTCGAGCATATGGCCAAAAACATGCCCCGGCTCGGCCGGACATTTGT
>CAZZJU010000133.1:0-3775 GCA_964654805.1 uncultured Thermotogae bacterium
ATCAGTTCGTGCGCGGGAAGAACAACCACCTCGCTTATGCAGCAGCGATGGCGGTCGCTGAAGCGCCAGGAAAGGCGTACAATCCGTTGTTCATATACGGAAGCGTCGGGCTGGGAAAGACTCACCTCCTACAAGCGATCGGAAACTTTGTGATCAATTCCGGGGCACCGAAGACGGTGGTTTATACCACATCGGAGCGGTTTGCTATTGAACTTATAAACTCCATCCGCAACAACACAACTTCCGCGTTTCGTGAGAAATACCGGCGAATCGATCTCCTCCTGATCGACGATGTTCATTTCCTTCAGGGCAAAGAGGCTACACAGGAGGAGCTCTTTCACACCTTTAACGAGCTTTACGGAAGCGAGAAACAAATCGTGCTGTCGAGCGATCGTCCGCCGGAAGAGCTTTCCGGATTGCAAGAGAGATTGGTCTCCCGCTTCCGTTGGGGATTGGTGGCAGACATCCAGCCACCGGACTTCGAGACACGGATGGCGATCTTGCGCGAAAAGGCGCAACACCGCGGACTCGTGGTCGATGATGACATACTGGAACTGATTGCAAGCAGAATTTCCTCAAATGTGCGGGCTTTGGAAGGGGCGCTTGTCAAAGCGATCGCCTATGCTGAGCTGCAAGGTGAGACCCTCACCCCTAAAACTCTTGAAGAGATGCTCCCTGAAGAGGGTAAGCGGGAGCGTCTCACCGCCGAGCACATAAAGGACGAGGTGGCAGCTCGTTACCACTTGAAGCGACGCGATCTGGAGGGAGCGAGCAGGAAGAAGGAAATATCGCAAGCCAGACACATTGCAATCTATCTCACCCGTGAGTTGACCAATCAGTCTTTCCCCACCATTGGAAAGCACTTCGGAAACCGTGACCACACGACGATCATGCATTCCTACATGAAGATAAAATCACTCATTGAGGAAATGCCGCTCCTTCATGCTGAGATCAGAGAGATAGAAGAGTCCCTGCGAGCCCGGTTTACAGTAGCCTAATCGGCACAAGTGCCGTTTTAAATAGGTTTTCGAATGAAGAAGCATTTGTCACCTCCCTGTGGAAAACTTTGTGGAAAAGGGGATGAAAAATGGTGAAAAAGAGCACTTGCCTGTGGAAAAGTTATGTGCAAAAAATGAGCGCGAGATCTCCCCAGCGCTTGTCCACTGTTTTCCACCATTATGAACACTTATTCCACAACCTTTTCCACAGGAGTGAATCAAGTTCAGCTCGACACATTCCCCATTTTCCACAGACAAGTGTCCCGCCAACAACAGCCACAGGTATTTGAAATGGACCTTGTGAGAGAAGTACTACGCAAGTACAACCTTGAGGAAAAATATAACGAGTATAGATTTATTGCCCTTTGGCCCCAAGTAGTTGGTTCTCAGATTGCCCGCCTCACGTCCGTTCGGGAACTCCGGTCTGGGCAACTCACAGTACTGGTTTCATCCTCCAGCGTTGCCCAAGAGCTCTCCCTCCTGAAAGCACGGTACATAGCTAGGATAAACGAACTAGCTGGAAAGAAAGTAATCAACAACATCAGGTTTATCCCCGGGCACATTCCTTCCCCCCCTACTTGCATCCAATTAGTTTCGCCACCTCCCGCTTATGAAACAGAAGCACGAAATATGTTCGCTACCATTGATGACCGTAGACTCAGACACTCGTTTGAACGCCTTTACACAACTGTGCGGCAGCGGGAGGACTCCCTTATTGCTGCCGGCGGGAAGCGGTGTATTCGCTGTGGGGTAGTCTTCTTCGGTGAAGGGGATCTCTGTCCAGGGTGTCGGTTCGATCCGTTTGCGGACAGGCGCTCGGAGGAATAAAATGGTGCACCCATGCGAACTTTGAGATCTACCACAATTTTAGCAATACGCTCTGACGCTGAACGGCGAGCGGTAATCGCGAGCGACGGGCAGGCGACCCTGGAGACCACGGTGATTAAGTCGAACACCAAGAAGGTCTACCGTCTGTTTCATGATAAGGTCCTCGTTGGGTTTGCCGGAGCGACTGCCGATTGCTTGGCTCTGCTCGATAAATTCGAGGGAAAATTATCTAAATACGATGGTCGCCTGCGGCGCTCAGCAGTGGAGCTGACTAAGGAATGGCGGACCGACCGGGTCCTGCGTCATCTGGAGGCGGTCCTTGTCGCGGCGAGCGAGGAGGGGCTACTCATGATCTCCGGAGCGGGCGATGTCCTCGAGCCGGATGAAGGAGTGATCGGTATCGGCTCCGGCGGACCGTACGCCCTTGCCGCGGCGCGCGCGTTTCTCTCGGTCGGGGGGATCCCGATCGCTGATGTGGCGAAAAGATCACTCGAAATTGCTGCGGCGATCGACATCTATACCAACGATCGGGTTACCCTAGAGGAGGTGAGCTGGTAGAATGGGTGCAATCGTCGAACGCCAGGCCACAGGACCGGCCGGGCTGACTCCGCGGCAGATCGTTGCTGAGCTGGACAAATACATTGTGGGCCAAGCTGAAGCAAAGCGCTCTGTAGCGATTGCCCTGCGCAACAGAATGCGCCGCCAGCTCGTCGTTGGGGAGATCCGCGAAGAGATAAAGCCGAAAAACATCTTGATGATCGGCCCGACTGGGGTTGGGAAGACCGAAATCTCGCGCCGGCTCGCACGGCTGACCGATTGTCCGTTCGTCAAGGTGGAGGCGACCAAGTTCACCGAAGTCGGTTACGTTGGTCGGGACGTCGAGTCGATGGTGCGCGATTTGGTCGAGGTGGCGATCGAGATGGTGCGTGAGGAGGAGATCATCCGCGTAGAAGAAGAGGCAGAACGGATCGTCGATGAGGAGCTCCTCGACGCCCTGCTTCCGCTCTCCGATGAGACTGATCCCGAGCGGATGGAAAGTGCGAAAAAGACGCGGGAAAAACTGCGGGAGAAGCTGATGGAGGGGGAACTCGAAGAGCGGATGGTAGAAATAACAGTCGAGGAGCAGGTCATCCCCCAGATCGAAGTATTCACCCAGGACGGGATGGACCAGATGGGGATCGACATGGGGGATGTGCTCTCTGGGCTCCTTCCCCCGTCCCGCAAGCGGAGGAAGATGCGGATCAAAGAGGCCCGGCCGATCCTGTTCGACCAAGCTCTCGATCGGCTGATCAACATGGAGGACGTACGTCAGCGCGGGCTCGACCTCGCCGAGGAGATGGGAATCATATTCATCGACGAGATCGACAAGATCGCTGCTGGCGGGCGGGAGGAGACCGGCGGACCCGGCGTCTCCCGCCAGGGAGTGCAGCGCGACCTGCTACCGCTCCTCGAGGGAACGACAGTCCGCACCCGTTACGGAACTGTCACCACTGAGAACATCCTGTTCATCGCCGCTGGTGCGTTCAACATGTCCAAACCATCCGACCTCATTCCAGAATTGCAGGGGCGCCTTCCGATTCGCGTCGAGCTCTCAAGCCTCACCGCCGAGGACTTTAAGCGAATCCTGCGTGAGCCGAAAGACGCGCTCGTGAAACAATATCAGGCGTTGCTCGCGGTGGAAGGGGTTACGCTCGAGTTTACCGACGATGCAATCGATGAGATCGCGGAAATTGCATACGAACTCAACCAGACAACCGAGAATATTGGGGCGCGCCGGCTTTCCACCGTAATGGAAAAACTCATGGAAGACATTTCATTCTCCGCTGATGAGCACTCTGGGGAGACGGTTCGGATCGACCGCAACTACGTGCGTGAGCGCCTGTCCGGGATTGTCGAGGATCCAGATCTATCGCGCTATATCCTGTAGCAACCAGCGATTGGCTCACAGC
>CAZZJU010000134.1:0-1562 GCA_964654805.1 uncultured Thermotogae bacterium
GCAAAAGACGATCGAGAGCCAGGAAGAGATTGACAAAATCTACGCGTTAGTGGAGGAAACCTTAATAGACATCTCTAGTTGAATTAAAGAAAGGTGAATATCAGGAGGAAAATAATGGGGTCAAGTCTTGAAATGCAACATTATATGATCACGAAAAAGTTGTTCAGAGTTGATAGAATGGCGGGGCAGAAATGATGGCCTTGTTGAGAAACGTGCTTAGCCCTTTCCAAAAATTCATCCTCTATAGTGCGCCGGGGTTGCGTTTTCATTCAGGATCATGTTCCTTTGGGGTCTGGTCTTGCATTCCAATACTAGAAGTTAAGTAATTTTAGGATTTCCATAACACCGTTTACTGAGGATTTATCGGGATAGCGTCCGTCGTTTGGGATGTGTCTCAACGCTCAAGCAGGATCGTCAAACTTAGGCGTGTAGATCTTGCTGCCGTTGCCTAAGCCATGCTGTGAGTTCCTGAACAAGCTTGCGCGCTTCCTCCACAGCTTCGGCAGCTTGGCTGTTGCTGATGTGGACACGGCCGGTGTAGATGTCCTTGTTGCGCAGGTCCCGCAGAGTCTGGAAGTAGTCAATCCGATCGGATGAAATCCCCAATGTGTAACCCAGCGACTCTAGCGCGACTATATGATGGCCTGGACGGTTTACGAGGCGAAGATCGTACGCCCGAAGCGCTACGAGCGCACAGCCAAGAATAACGTGATAAGCTTGTTCCAGTCGCGTTTCGGCATGAATATCATCATGTTCGGCGTCCTGAAGACGGTGTTGAACAGAGCTTAGCATTCGCTTAATCTCATCAGGGGTAGCTCTTTCCTGTTTTAGCTCGGAGCGAAGGAGCATTTCGCGAAGGCTCATTCAGAATCACCGATTAGGTCTAGGCGTTTGCCGGTGTGGACGCGGGAGACAAAGGAATCGCCCATCTTTAGTTCTTGCTTGTACTCGTCGGGGGTGTAAACCGTTGGGTTAATGGTGCGGTTTAGAACCCGTCCTGCCTCGCGTAGTGGTGAGCTAAGTTCTCGCAGTGTCACCGTTCCCACCACCATAAGATCGATGTCGCTATCCGACCGTTCATCGCCTCGCGCGTGGCTTCCGTACACATACGCTTGCTCGATCCGATCGGCGAATGGTTCAAGCGCCGATTGGAGGACAGCGTAAAGCCCAACCGTCTTACGGATAATAGAGCGGAGTTCATCGTAAATCGGGCAATTCGGGTTAAGGCGGTAGATAACCTGGCGGCCAACATTGTGAGAGACCAGGATGCCTGCGTCGCGGAGAGAATGTAGCTCCCGCATTGCGGTCTTCGAGTTCACATTCGCCCTACGTGCGATCTCTCGAAGGTGAAGCCCTTCATCTCCAGCAGTGGCTAGTACCGCCAAGATAGAGCCTCGGCTCGTCGGGAACAAAGCGTCGATCAACCTCTTTGTAGGCATAACATCTACAATTGTAGGCCAAAGGCCTACAAAGTCAAGGGACACGTGTGTTCTTTGGAGTCTTATCTTGTATTCCCCCACTAAAACTATTCCAGTGCTCTCGTGGACGGATTGGGGTCGCGT
>CAZZJU010000134.1:1662-3648 GCA_964654805.1 uncultured Thermotogae bacterium
TGTATTCCCCCACTAAAACTATTCCAGTGCTCTCGTGGACGGATTGGGGTCGCGTACTTATTTTTGGTGCTTTACTACATTGCCTTAAGGGGTATATATCGGCGCAAGTGGCGTTGGGTTGACAGATACCAGGAACTTCCCTCTTTTTATTTAGTACCGTCTGTAGTAGATCATTTCCTGGTCTTCGCACATGAACCCGATCCGCTCCAGGTCCTTTTCTATCTCCGAACCGCGCACCTCCCTCCCGTCCCAGGTACGCACCCGCACTTTCCTAACACCGGCCTCCGGGTCGATGATCTCGGGGAGGAGCGAGAGGGCGTTCATCCGCTCTTCGGGAGCGAGGTCGACGAGCGGGGTGAGGTGCGCGCCCCGGTTCTCGATCGTGATGATTGGGACCCCGTCGGAGACGATCAGGAAGTTTCCCGGATGACGGCGCAGCGCGTAGTCGCGGACACCGGCCGCGCTTAGGGGAAAGAACGTCCCGTACGGGTTCGCCGGGTCGAGTGCGCTCAGGAGGAGCGGGGTACTCGATCCCCGGAGCCGGTGCAGCCGCTCCACCGCCGCGCGCAGCCCGAACTGCGTCCCGGAGATCCCGGAGATGAAAAGGCCCCGGTCGATCTCCCCCCGCCATTCCGCCCGCATGAGGATCGGGTAGAGAGCACCGAAGCTGAGCGAGAGCCGTTCCTTGGCGAGCGCCTCGCGGGCGATGATCCCGAACCGCTCGAGGAGCCGCATCCCAGCAGCCTCGATGGCCGCTTCGTTGTGGACCGGCCCCGGGAAGGCCGACCACCTTCCTCCCCCTCTCCATCCTCCGCCAGCTCGTCCGTGCTTGCGCCACAGCCGCGGGTCGGGCGGTCCTGCCCAGGCCGGGGCGAGGGAGTCGTTCGTCACCCGCCCCTGCCAGATGAGCCGCCACAGCGCCGCAGCGACCTGTGAAGGGGGGAGGGAGAGCCCTCCCGCGATCTCGTGCAGGAAGCTTGCTCCGTTTTCCCTGAGGAACTCGTGCACCCTTCTCTCTATCGGCTCGATCGGTCCCTCCGCTTCGGGAAGCAAGGAGAGGAACATGCCGAGCTCGGCGCGGGGGATGAACGCGACGAGCCTGGTTCCTTCCGCGTGTCCGAGCCCATGCCACACGAACTCACCGGTCCGCAGGAGCTCCTCCAGCAGAGCGGATCGGTATCCGTCGATCCGGGCCGACAGGACCCGCGGCCAGAGCGCGAGGGGGAGGTGAAGCCAGGAAAGTTGGGTCATAACGTCTGCCAGCGATTCGCCGGGGAGAGGTTCGGTCAGATGCTGCCAGTCGAGCAGAAACGCGGCGAACCGGAACGGGGAGACCGGCCGGACGCTCCGGCGGCGGAGGGAGAGGGTGATCCGCCTGATCCCATCCGCGATGCGTGGATCGCACAGGCGTTGCTCTCCGGCAGCGTCCGTCACGGAGATGAACCCGGCCGCGGCAGCGATCCGATCGATGGTGGCATCGTCCACTGGGTAGCGGGCCACGATCTCTTCTCTGCTCACCAGGGCATGGGTTCCGATGTAGCGGGAGATGATCCGCGCGAGGTCCTCTTCTGAGAGCCTGCGGTAGAGCGGAAGCTCGTCGGCGATGATGAACCGCTCCTCCCCGGCGATCGCGATCCGCGCGATCCTTCCATCGGCCTCGAGCTCGGGCAGGGCGGAGAGCGCCGGGGGCTCGGCGCGGGCAGCGAGCGCATCCAGCGTGAGGTCGCCGAGGCGGCGTAACAGCTCCACGAGCTCAGTCCCGTCGCGGGCGCGCGTCCCCGGTTCCAGCGACTGCAGTCGTCGTTCCATCGTCTCTATCGCCTCTGGGATGAATACCTCCCCGGTGGTCCTTCCGGCGAGGAGGGCGGTGATCCCGGCCCGATCAACCTTGCCCCCGCTTGGGACGGGCTTCGGCTCATCCCACTCGTAGATGTACTGGGCGGTGAAGTCGAACAGCAGCGACGAAGCGAACGGAGACGGGGTCTT
>CAZZJU010000135.1:0-3607 GCA_964654805.1 uncultured Thermotogae bacterium
GTCTCGCCCCTTCAAGACGTGTCCCCTGAGCAAGGATCTCGAATGCGCTTTTCAACGCGTAATCCGAGAGGATGCGCATCTCCCCCTTGCGCAGATAGACGGCGGTAACCTTGCCGGGGTGGTTTTCCAGGCGAGGGAGCAGTCCGGAAATCAGCGCGTTCACCACTGAGTATTCGTGCATTCGATCGAAAGAGCGCGGATCAACTCGTCGATTCCGCGGTTGTGCTTGGCGTCGGTGAGGATCGCGCGGCCGTGCGGATTCACCTTTTTGTAGTCGGAGACCAACACCTGCGGGTCGACCCCGACCGCGTCGGCGAGATCGATCTTGTTGATTGCGATAAGGTCAGTTTGGGCGAAGATCTTCGGGTACTTGCGGATCATGTCGTCCCCTTCGGTGACTGAGATAACGACGAGCTCCACATCCGCCCCAAGGGGGAAATCGGCAGGACACACGAGGTTTCCCACGTTTTCGATGAACAGAATATCGATGTCATCGAGCGGCAAGTCTTCCAACGCGTGGCTCACCCGATGGGCGTCGAGATGACAATCGTCCTGGGTGTTCAGGTTGACGGAATGAATTCCATGCGCCAAGAACCGGCGGTGATCGTCATCGCCGGCAGTATCCCCGGCGATCGCCCCGATTGTGTATCCACATGGCTTGATTCGCTCAACGATCTTCTCGATCAGAGTGGTTTTTCCGCTCCCGATTGCCCCCATCACGCTGATCGCCCGGATTCCCTTCTCTTTCAGCCGCTTGTAGTTCTCTTCCGCGAGCTCCAGCTGACGTGCTAAAATGTCCTCACCGTTTAGATGAATGTCGTGCATCTTTCCCCCCTTCGGAGATGATGATAAGTGGCGACGGACGGGATAGCAAATCCAGGAAAGATGCGGGTAAAGTTGTATAGTAAAAACTAGTTGGAGGGATATAATGAAACGCGACCACACTCGTCTTTTCGCCAAAATCGCCGCAGAATACACTCGCCACTCCCCGAAATCGGCGGAACTGAATGTCCGGGCGGAAAAAGTGCTCGTCGATGGAGGAAGCCATGCTCTCCGGTTGATGCGGCCGTTTCCACCCCGGGTCGCCACGGCCGACGGTGCGTGGATCACCGATGAAGACGGGCACAGAATCCTCGATTTCTGGCAGGGGCATCACGCCAACATCCTCGGCCACAACCCGCGGTTTTTGACAGAGGCATTATCCCGTTATTTCCAGGAAGGGCAGGGACTTTTGACCGGGTTCACCGACCGATTGCAGATCGAAACAGCCGAGCTTCTCTGTCGTACAACCGGGGCGGAGAGAGTGCGCTTCACCACCTCAGGGACGCTCGCCACGATGTACGCCATCCTCCTCGCCCGCGCGTATACCGGAAGGAACATCGTGCTCAAGGTGGGAGGGGGCTGGCACGGGGCACAGCCGTGGGGGCTCAAGGGCGTCCATTTCGGAAGTTCCGACGGCTTTCAGGAGGTGGAAACAGCCGGGCTGCCCGTGGCGATGACCGAGCAGCTCCTCGTCACTCGGTTCAACGATCCGGGCATGCTGGAAGACCAATTCCGCGTGCACGGGAATCGGATCGCCTGCTTCATCGTTGAGCCGTTTATCGGAGCAGGGGGAATGATGCCGGCCGATCCCGAGTACATGCACGTCGCCCGCGCGCTCACCGAGCGTTACGGGACGGTGCTCATCTTCGATGAGATCGTCTCAGGATTCCGGTACCGCGCCGGGGACACTGGACGGATGTACGGAGTGCAGCCGGACCTCGCCGCGTTCGGGAAGGTGATCGGCGGAGGGATGCCGGTCGCCGCGGTTGCCGGACGGGCGGAGATCATGGACCTCACCGGGCGCAAAGGAGGGATGCGGGTCGCGTTCTCCGGCGGTACCTACTCTGCCCATCCCGCGTCGCTCCTCGCAGCGAAGACGATGCTCGAACATCTAATCGCCCACGAAAACGAGATCTATCCCCGCCTGACGAAGCTCGCAGAGATCGCGCACCGCACTGTGGAGGATGCGTTCGCGCGCGAAGGGATCTACGCGCGCTGTACCGGGTACGGAAATGCCGTTCTGCCCGAGAGCCCGAGCGCGATGCTCCTCTTCCCGTACGAAGAGGGACTCGTTCCCCGCAACCCGGATGAAGCACGCAACCCAGAGGTATGCGATCTTGTCCTAGGAGAAGAGGTACTGCGTGTAGCCATGCTCCTCGATGACGTGCACGTCACCCACGGCCTCGGATCGGTCACAACCGCCCATACCGAGGCGGATCTGGAGCTTCTCGGGGAAGCGTGCCGCCGCGCGGCCAGGCGGATCAAATCCGGCCTATAGCGCGCATTGCGCCAGGGCAGTCTTAATCGAGCCTATCCGAGGTATTGCAGGAATAGCCTGAATACTGAGGAAGGCCATTCCTCCCGCGCCTTTGCCCAGCTTGACAAGTCAGGTTGGGTGACCATAGTATCTCTTTATGAAAATTTCAGTGATTTTAATAGTTATTCTGAGTGCCGCTCTCTTTTGCTTCCCGGGGCTCTCCCAAGGGGCCGGTCCGGTGTGGATCCTTTCGATCGACGGAGAGATAGGGAGAGGGGCAGTCTCATACCTGCGCGAAGGGCTGAGCGAGGCAGCGGACGACGGTGCGCAGGCGGCGGTGATCGTCTTTTCCACCCCAGGAGGGTATCTCGACTCCGCGGTCTCCGGTCGGGATGCTATCCTGGACGCGAAGCTGCCCACGATCGCTTACGTCGACCGCGAGGCCTACTCAGCCGGTGCGATCCTTGCCATCGCCTGCGAGAAGATCTACTTCGCCCCCGGCGGGGTGATCGGCGCGGCGACACCAGTCTATTTCGACAGAGGTAAGATGGAGGAGGCACCGGAGAAGATCGTTTCTGCGACCCGCAAGCTCTTCCGCGCCACGGCTGAGGCGCGGGGTCGTCCCCCGGAGATCGCTGAGGCGATGGTCGACCGCGACGTTGCAATCGAGGGACTTATCGAATCGGGCAAGCTTCTAACCCTCACAGCCCAGGAGGCGTTGCAATGGGGCTACTCCGACGGGGAGGCGGAGAACCTGGAGGCACTGCTTAAAGCGGAAGGCCTCACCGGAGCAAAGGTGGTCCACTTCTCCCGGCGGTGGATCGACAGCGTGGTAACGTTCCTAACCTCCCCCTGGATAGGGGCAATCCTCATCACCATAGGAATGCTTGGCCTGATCGCGGAGATGCTCATACCGGGGTTCGGGTTGTCGGGGATAGTTGGCCTCCTCTTCCTGGGCGCCTTCTTCTGGTCTCATTTTCTCGTCGGGCTGGGCGGATGGGAGTCGATCCTCTTCCTCCTCGGGGGACTGACAGCGATCTTCCTGGAGATATTCGTGTTTACCGCATCCGACTTTGGGTTGGCTGGGCTCATCGGATTGGTATTGATCGGGCTCGGTTTTTACACCTCGATGGTCGGCCCGTTCACCCGGACCGCGGACGCCATACGCGCAGTGGCAGCGGTCTCAGGAGGGCTTGTGATCGCGCTCGTGGGAACAGTGATCCTTGTCACCCGGCTTCCAAGGACCCGTCTCCGCTTCGGCGGGGTGATCCTCTCGCAGGCGATCACCGGAAAGTCGTTCGACAAAAG
>CAZZJU010000136.1:0-3525 GCA_964654805.1 uncultured Thermotogae bacterium
CAGTCTGTGGTGGGAGCTACGCTTGTCGTGATACTGTCCGGGCTTGTGGGAGGGCGGTCCATCTGATCCCTGAACTGGCGTGAACGCTGTTCCTGTTTTGCGCTGGCCTGCTCACCTAAGGTTCGTCTCCATCCGCACTAAAGTGTAGACAAAACGAACCGAAGGAACAGCTTTCCTTACCATCCCGGTAGGTAATGCACGAGGCCTTATATATCGCTTTTGTAACAATTGTACTTTCGCAATGCCATTTTTATAGTTAACGCTGTGTATCTAGATTGCGGATGTGAATCCGGATTTGATCGTAACTCTTTCCCCCAAGTCCGTCGTAAATGGCGAGAGTGATCGCCACATCTTCTCCTCCGGAGCGGTCGGAGAGCGGAGCGTGATAGATCGGAGAGAGAGTATCAGCGTTTTCGAGTCGTCCTTTACTCGCCGTCCAGGTAAAACAGACCGGCACGCAAACTGGGTTATTCACTTTCGCTGTTATTCGAACAGCTCCACCTTCGTCCATATACGCAGGGTAGTGCCTGTCAATCAGCAGTTTTGGGCGATCCGCTGGACGAGACGTTTTCTCAGAATAGGAAGCAAGAAATCCCAGCGGCCAATTGCAGGAAGATACGCAACATGGGGTTGGTGTCTGCGAGCAAGTTGGTCCCGGCATCACGTGATGAATGCAGTGTGACTCGCACGGCGGCGGTTCATACTGACAGCTGTAATGAGGTTTAACAGGCTCCTGCGCTTGGCACGGATTAGATGTCGACGGACATGAGAGCCGTGCAACAGACGAGGAACAGGAGATGGGATCACCGTATACATGAACGTAAACTTGTTCGCTCGCGCTCACCCCATCCTCGTTTGTCACTGTCAAGGTCAAAGGGATGCATTCTTCACATCCACAAATGGATGGAGCGGTATACACCGGCTGCAATGTATGGGGATCGTCAAAGCGTCCAGCAGGTGCGTTCCATAAGTAGGTAACCTGACCACCGTTCGGATCGTATCCTTGAGCGTGTAACCGGATACTCCCTCCCTCTTCCAGACTCATGCTTGGTCCAGCATTCACTACCGGTACAATGTTCACCCGCGATATAGTGGATTCAGGAGCATTTGTTTCACCCAACGTGGGCTGAGGAGTAATTACTTTACTTTCCACCGGTGTAGTGCCTCCACCCGCGAGCAGAAGCACAGCTAGACCGACCACGAGCAAACTGAGGAGAGCAATGCCTATGATGGAGCTATCCATGAGCGCACCTCCTTACGCGGTTGTTCCGCTCTAACGCCCTGTATTTTCTAAGTTATCGATTTCAGATTACACTGAATGCAATACGCAAGTCAATTGTAAAACAAAGCCTACAACTTTTACGTGGAGAATAGCTGTCGGTTAGCGGAATAAAAAAGCGGAACCGCCCGTCGATGCTCAGACGAACGGTTCCGACAGAGTCAGTCGAGCTACGGTGTGGAGGATTCCGGTGCCGGCGGGCGGCCGAAGTTGCGAATGATGTAGACGTCCAACCGGGAGAGAAGCGTTTTTATCCTATCAATGGCGATTCCCACACGCTTCGCCTCCTGGTCCTTAGGGCGAAAGTGACTTGCCATACGCGCTACATGCTGTTCAATGTCTTTCAGCATGGTACGGGCCAGTTTTGCGAATTCCTGCGCTTTGGCACGATCCATGTGAGCGGTGAGCCCAGCAATGTAGCCCTCTATCCAGGTATGTAGATCTCCAAGAGCTTCTCGAGCTCTTCCCGCTGGTGCTGAAGGCTGTTGCACATTGTTACCGCGCCTGGCAATCCCTTCGAGGATGAACACCAACCGATGGAGCATCAGGTCGAGCTTCACGATCTGCTGTTTCACCTGGGGCTTCTCCCCCGGAGCGGGTGATGTCCCCAATTCCTTTAATAGATCGGAAAGCAAGCCACTGATCCCTTCAAGCTGTTTTTCCAACGCTGGGAATTTGTCTTCAGGCAAGGCCTCCAATGCCTTATCAAGCTTATTTAGGATCACCGTAAGTCCAGCGACGGCACGCGGGTGTTCCGTGTCGTTTCCGAATACCACTGGCGAGAAGGCCAATAGCCCAACAACCAGGGCAAACAGTATCCCACTTATCACCGTGACCCTTCCGAACCTATTCTTGCTACCCAGTTTGTACATGGTTCCTCCTTAGGTTTTCCGTGTTTTTGGGAAAGGCTCACCATTGAGCAATTCCTGCTTGCAAATTAGCTAAACCTCGGTCACGATTGAACAGAACACTGGTCAAACAAAGATCAAAACCGTTTGATCACCTTGCTTTCGTGGAGACAACGTTCTACTTTTTAAGGGTGAACCTGAAAGGCACGATGACGATGCGGCAGCTGACTATAATAGGTGTATGCGCTATCACTCTTGTTATGACGGCGCTCGCTGCCTTTCTGTTCGTGCATTTCTACGGCGGAGCAGTGAACGAAGCGTTTAAGGAGCGTAGCGCTGCTTACGCAGCGGCTTTTGCCGATGCAATCGATGTTTGGTTGGGAAGTGATAACGAAGAGTTGGTCAAGAAGGCTGCTCAACTTCTCCTTGTAGGAAGTGCAATCTACGTACAGGTCTACTTGGATGGGACGCTGTTCATCGACGAACGTACACAAGAAGCGAAAAATATCGAGCTTTCACCACTCGCCACCCCACCACTAGGAAGGTTACTCCGTCCTTCCCATCTCAATCACGGGCCTCCCTATCTCGATGTAGTCGTGCCCTGCACTGCTCCTACTTCCGCGGGGGTAAGAACCGGGTACATCCGTATCGGAATCAATGCGAGCTCAGTTGTAGTCAAAATGCGCACGGCTGCGTTGATTGCCGCGATAATAGGCATGGTTTTCGATGCCTTTGTTCTCGGGATGTTCTTTCTTCTCTTACGCAGAGCACCTGTACCGACCGAGTACGGAAGAAAGTTAATCGAACACGGTCCCCTGCGCATAGATGAGACAAATAGGAGTGTCACGCTGCACGGCGAGCCCATTCCCCTACCGCCCAAGCAATACGCCCTGCTGCGTCTTTTGGCGAGTGAAGCTGGCCGTGTTTTCTCTGAAAAGGAGATTCTGGCAACTGTGTGGCCCGACTCTGCCTACGCTGATTCTAAAGACGTCAAGCAGTGCGTTTATCTCCTACGCCGAAAGCTGGGGAAAGAAGCAGGGAAGATGATAGTGAACGTTCCTGGGTTTGGGTACAAGCTTGCCTCAGTAGACGAGTTTGACACGGATTTGACCGATTCATGATGGGATAAAGACTGGGGAAACGTACAATCGGAGTGAAAGGAGATCACAATGAAAAAAATGAGATATTCAGTGCTAATTGTTGCGGTTGTATCCATATTTCTCGCTCTAGCTGTATCTGGGGGGCAAGAATCGGAAGAACCAGCATTGGCTCGAACGCAGTTCGCGGTCGTAGTGGAACAGCTCCGATTGGCGATCTATGTCGCCACTCTTGCCGTGCTTTCCCCAACAATCGCTGATCAGCGTCTTCACACACAACAAGTGATTAACATTCTTGAAG
>CAZZJU010000137.1:0-3513 GCA_964654805.1 uncultured Thermotogae bacterium
GAGGCTCCCGTCGACGGCCTGTTCGCTCACCGCTCGCGGCCGGCGGAACAGGGGCGCGAGGTTGACAATCCCACCGGGACGGTCCTTCGCCTCGTACACCGTTACCGCAATTCCGTTCAGGGCGAGAAAGTAGGCGGCAGCGAGCCCGGACGGCCCGCTTCCGATCACCGCGACCTTGCGGCCCGAATCCCTTTCCGGGCGGGGGAGGACGGCCTTCCCGTGTTCGACCGCGAATCGCTTGAGAGCGCGGATCTCGATCGGGGCCTCGTAGTTATCCTGCGTGCAGCGGGTCTGGCACAGGTGAGTGCAGATGTACCCGGTTACTCCCGGGAGGGGGTTGCGCGCCAGAATCACGGCGAGCGCCTTGTCGTACTCCCCGTGCTCGATCCACCACGCGTACTCCGGCACGTCCTGCTCCACCGCACAGGCCCCGGCGCACGGGGCGGTGATGCAGTCGAAGTACCCAAGCGGCGAATCCACCTTGGGTAAGTCTCCGCGATGGTATGACTTCTTGTACCGCGGCGCAGTGCGCGCCTCCTCCGTGACGCGATCGAGGTTTGCGAGCCTGTCCCGCGCGAGTTCGTCCAGGCTGGTCGCCCCACGTGCCGCCATCGCGCGCTCGATCGACTCGATGTACTGGTGAAAACGAGAGTAGCCGCCCGGCTTCAAGAGATCTGAGGCGGCGGTGACGGTGAGCGCGCCGCAGGCGAGGATGTCGGCCACGTTGAGCGCATCCGCTCCCCCGGCGTAGGAGACGGGAAGATCTCCGTCGAACTCGCGTGCGAGCTTACGGAACAGGTTCATCGTCAGCGGGTACAGCGCGCGGCCGGACATGTACATCTCCTCGCCCGGCAGGACCCGGCGATGGTTGTGCATGGCCAGGGTGTTGCTCAGCTTGACCCCGAACGTCAAGCCCCGTGCCGCAGCGCTCTCCTTGAGAGACTTGATCAGCGCGACCGCGCGGTCGTACTGCAGGTCCTTCTCGAACACCTGATCCGGAATCTCGATCTCGTTGTAGCCGAGATCGTCATGCAAGATCCGCATCACCGTATCCTTGCCGAGCAGGGTTGGGTTGAGCTTGACGAACGTGTGTAGATTCCGCTCCTCGATCAGGTAGCGGGAGATCTCTTCGATCTCGTCCGGCGGACAGCCGTGCATCGTGGACAGGGTAACGCTGTTGATAAGCCGCGTCGGGATCTCGATATCGGCGTACTGCGGGAACCGCCGCGCCAGGATCTCCTTGATCTCCGCAATCGGCGCGGAGGCATCCTCCAGAGTGTCCATGAATTTCTGCATCGGCGGGCTCTTGATCCCGGCCAGGTCATAACCGACGCTCATATTGAAGATCGTGCCGAACGGGGTCTCCTCGAACCCGAGAACGCGGCGCAGCACGTGGATCGCGATCCACGCCTTGACGTACTCGTCGGCCGACTGCACCAGTTTCAGCTCCTGCGACCATTCGACGTTGTACCCCTCGTCAGCCATGTCGATGCACGGGCGCGGGATCTCAAGTTCATCCATGATCTGCACTGTCTTGAGCTCGATGAACCTCCCACCGGAGAGCCACGCCGCGATGATGTTCTGGGCGAGCTGGGTGTGCGGCCCGGCTGCTGGGCCGATCGGGGTGGCAAGCAGGCTCCCGAACAGTTCGGTTGCGTACGGCGCGTCCCTCTTTGGGGTGAAAAAGAGCGACCGATGGATCCCAAACACGGAGTCGCGCTCCTCAAGCTCGGTGAGGACCCACGACAGAAGCCGGTCGAACGGCAAACCTCTCATTTGATCGGACATGTATCCTCCTTACTCGATCCGCTCCCACAGCTTCCGGGCCACAGTGCGTGCGTGGGCGTAGGTCTCTTCCGCATCGATGTTGGTGAACGCGCCGCCCCGGATCACCGGCCGGCCGGCGACGAACAGATCAGACACGTGCAGGTCGTGCACCGCCATCCCGAACAGCAGGTGCCCGAGGACGTTCCCCGCATCGATCGGGGTCGGAGGGCGGTAATCGAACACCGCGATGTCAGCCGGGGCGCCAGGCGCGATCCGCCCGAACTCGATCCCGAACAGACGGAACGCGATCGCCGGATTGTCGACGAACAGGATCTTGTTTAGGTCGGGAAATCCGCCGGCGAGCGGGTCGCGGCGCTCGTGCTTCTGCAGGATCCCGGCGGTGAACAGCTCGGTCAGCATGTTCGCCCCCAATCCGTCCGTCCCCAGCCCGACGAGGACGTCCCGACCCAGAAATCCTGCCATGTCGAACGCGCCCACGGCGTTGTTCATGTTCGAGCGCGGGTTGTGGACCACGATCGCCTTGGATTGAGCAACTGAGTCCTTCTCGCGCTCGTCCAGGTGAAGGCAGTGGGCGAGGATCGAGGTCTCCCGCAGCAGTCCGTAGCGGTTCAGGCGCTCGATGATCCGCATCCCATGTTTCTCCACGCACTGGATCTCGTCCTCCGGCCCCTCGGCGACGTGGATGTGCACCCCGATCCCGTCCGGAATCCGGTCGGCGACCAGCTTGAGCGTCTCGTCGGACAGGGTAAACGACGCATGCAGCCCGAACAGGGCGGCGCTCATCGGGTCGTCCGGGTCCTGGGCCGCGATGAACTCCAGGTTCTCCTCGATCCCTTGATCCCGGATGTCCATGCCGTCGCGGTCGGACAGCTCGTAGCAGAACGCGCCGCGCAGCCCGACCTCATCGCAAACCGCGGTCTTCACCAGGTCGAGGCTCCCCAGGACGGCGTGCGGGCTGGCGTGGTGATCGATCAGAGTCGTCACCCCGCATCGGGCCGCCTCCATTGCTCCGATCAGGGCGCTTACCCGCACGGATTCGGGATCGAGCGCCTTGTCCAGCCGCCACCACAGCTGCTCCAGGATCCCGGTGAACGTGCGCGGCGAGAAGCCGGGAAGCCCCATCCCGCGGGCGAGGCTGCTGTAGAGATGCGTGTGCGCGTTTATCAACCCAGGGATCGCCAGCTTGCCTGCCCCGTCGATCCGCTCAGTATCGGTGGGAAGGGCGCGTTCTCTCCGCTCTTCCTCAGTCAAAAGTTCCTTAACTTCGCCGTCTTCGATCAGGATCGCACCCTTCTCCACCAGTGTGTCGTCTCCGTTCCAAACGGTCACTCCATCGATCAGAAATTTCATTATTCCCTCCTGCTACCTTGTGCCACCTACTATATCTTTAACCAACTGGCGTGGCAAACCGGATTCTATGACCGATGAATCCCAGTTCACTGCTCCACGCGTTTCCCTTCCACCCCGTGTGGGACTTGACAATAAAGTTGAACTATGTTATGGTGGGGTAACGATTTCGGAAAACGTTACCCAGAGGCTATGAAAGACTCTAGAAAAGTAGCGCTTCGAGAAGGAACGAAGTATGCGGATGACTCCGCAATTCCTGTATCGCCTACACCCAAAGGAAACGGTCGCACGCACGTGTGCTCAGAAACGGAGGGATATTACCAGACCATATCTCCGAAACCTGGACAGATACCAACCGAAGAAGCCCCACCATGTCAG
>CAZZJU010000138.1:0-3499 GCA_964654805.1 uncultured Thermotogae bacterium
CTCATCATTCCCTCAAGGATCTCAAATATCTCGTCCTTGCCGCGGGGGAATGATACTTCAAGGTCGAGTTGAGTGAACTCGGGTTGGCGGTCAGCGCGCAGGTCCTCGTCGCGGAAACACTTCACGAGCTGAAAATAGCGGTCGATTCCCCCAATCATGAACAACTGCTTGAAAAGCTGTGGCGATTGAGGAAGGGCGTAGAACTTCCCCGGCGATAGGCGGCTGGGAACGAGGAAATCACGTGCCCCCTCCGGGGTCGACTTGGTAAGCACCGGCGTCTCGATCTCCAGAAATCCGTTTTCCGAGAAATAATCGCGGATTTCCTTGAACACGCGATGGCGCAGGCGGAAGTTCCTCTGCATCCTCTCCCGTCGCAGATCCACGTACCGGAACCGTAGACGCGTTTCTTCAGTCGTGTCCGAACCGTCCCCTTCGACAAGGAACGGCGGGGTGAGGGAGCGGTTCAGTATCTCGAGTTCCTCTACCTCCACCTCGATCTCCCCAGTCGGCATCTCCGGATTTACGTCTTTCTTCCCTCTGGATCTTACCTTCCCCTTAACCGCAATTACATCCTCTCGATTGAGGGTATGCCCATCGGAGAGGCGGGGATCGTCACCCTGAAAGATAAGTTGGACCACGCCTGATGAATCGCGTAGATCGACGAACGTCAATCCACCTAAATCGCGCCGGCGTTTTACCCATCCTGCTAGGGTCACCTGACGGCCGATATCATTCTTGGTGAGACGACCACAGTATTCAGTTCTGTACATCCCTCGCTCCTCCGATCGATTGATGGACTTATTATAGGAAAGAGACAAACGGGCGCAATGCTATACTGGTGCTATTTGGTATAAAGATAAAAAATTTCTATAATTATCCATATGGACAGCAGGAAGGTACAGATTACCGGTGGAGGTACATTCTTTGTTACACTGCCCAAGGACTGGGCGGTCAGACATGGTGTAGGACGCGGAGCACAGGTGACACTGGTGGAGAACTCGACCGGCAGTCTTCTTCTCGTACCGGAAGGAGTGGAGGGGAGTAATCGTGTTGTCCTTTCCCTCGCTGGAAAGGATGAAGTATGGATCGAACGGGCAATTATCTCCTGTTACATCACCGGGTTTGACGTGATTGAGGTGAATGGATCACGCATATCTTCAATGCAAAGACGTGCAGTTCGCGCCACTGCTCAATCGCTCGTGGGACTTGAAATAATGGAAGAGGAACAAAATCGAATAGTCCTCCACTGCCTCGTCAGTATGCGGGATTTCGCGGCCGAGGCAACCCTGAGACGGATTTATTCGATCACTGCCGCGATGCTCCGTGACGCGGTGCATGCGTTTGTACATAAGGATGACGAGCTCGCCCGCGATGTGATCGAACGGGACACCGAGGCCGATCGGTTGACACTTGTCATGTCCCGCGAGCTTGGGCTTCTATTGCGCGATCTCCTTTTGGAAAACGATGTTGGCATGAGCCGTCTGCTGTTTCACGAGTACCACGCGGTTGCTAAAACGCTCGAACGAATCGGAGACCACGCGGTTAAGGTATCGCGGGCGGCGTTAGATCTTTCCGAACCGCCGGATCAGGATACATCTAAAGAGATAGAAGGGTTGTATACTGCTGCTCAAGCAGTGATTGAAGGAAGTGTAGAGGCGTTTATGGGGGCTGACATCACCAGGGCGAACGCAGTGCTTGCTGCGCGCGCTCACACTCCGGAACTGGAGGAACGAGCCCGCCTATCCAGAGGGACAATGCAGGTACAACCACTTGCTACGATTTTTGATAGCCTTCTTCGGGTGCGCGATTATGCGTTTAACATCGCGGAGAACGCGCTCAATATGGGTGTACCTGGGTTTCAAACCAAAGGGCGAATCACTGTTCAGTAAGCTTTCCTTTAAAGAACTTGCGTCCGAGAAGCTTATGCCAGTCGGTGAAATCTCCTTCTTCCGAATCGCGTTCGATGTGGAGCCGGATCATGTTTAGTTTTGCCGACAGGTTATCGAAATGGTATACGGCGACTGCTTCCGGCGTTTTGGGAACGATTGCCGCTCCGAATTCGAGCGCGCCATGATGGGAGATGATGATATGCCCGAGGAGCTCGGGAAGCCTCTCGTCTGGCCAACTGAGTTTTGCTGCTGCCTCCAGTACCATATCCCTTCCTAGGAGGAGGTGGCCGATGAGCTGGCCGGAAAAGCTATGATGCGGTGCGATCGGGTTCTCTAACTCACGCACCTTACCGATGTCATGTAGTGTTGCCCCGGCAACCGCCAGGCCGCGGTCGAGGTCAGGAAAATCCTCCGCGAACCGTCCCACTCCGCGTGCTACCTCGAGGGTGTGTTCGAGCAACCCCCCGAGATAGGCGTGATGGTACTGGATTGCTGCCGGGTACTTTCGGAACGCCTCTTTGTTCTCTTCGAGCAGGCTGTTGGTCAGCCGACGGAGTGGCTCTGGCTCGATGGTGGCGATGAGCCCCTTTAACTCATCCCACATCTTATCGATATCATGAGCGCTGGTTGGAACGAGGAGTGAAGGATCGAATCCCGGAATCTTTCCGGATTCGCGTTCATAGGTCTCAAGCCGGCGGATCGATTCTATAATCAGTTGAAGCGCGTTTCGATATGTCTCGGTCCTCCCTTCAACGAATACAAAATCCCCCTCGTTGAACTGGGAGGCATAGCGTTGCGTTGCCTCCGCCCACGCCCGAGCGGGGATCGTCCCCGATCGATCAGCAAGCACAACCTCCAAGTATGGCTCACCATTTCTGGTCGAGCGCTGTGTCTTTTGCTTCACAAGGAAACACTGAGAGATATGGAGTCCTTCCCGCATATCCTGGATCAGGATGTGGGTGAGAGGATAGGGCAGCTCGTTCTTGAGATAATCGGAAAACTTCTCAGCGGTCACGTTCGTTCCTTTCTAATGAAAAAGTGTACGGGTCCTGGGGAGGAAATCAACCGCTCGTTTCCGCGAGCACCTTCTTTATCTCCTCTCCGGTTATCACTTCATGTGCTTGAAGGAGACGAGCGACTTCATGGAGGGCGTCGGAGTGTTCCTTAAGCAAGGATATAGCTTGTGACTGAGCTTCTTCCACTAGTCGTCGGGTTTCCTTATCAATAAGGTTCGCGGTTTCCGGACTTAAGTCGGAACGCACGGCCGTTGGTTGACGTAGGTAACCGGCACCTGACTCCGGGGCGTAACGGACTGGACCAAGCGCCTTTGTCATTCCAAACTCGGTTACCATCCTTCGAGCAAGCTCGGTTGCCCGTTCCAGGTCGTTCGCCGCGCCGGTTGATGGCTCATCGAACACGATCAGCTCCGCCGCCCTTCCTCCGAGGAGTACCGCTAATCGCTCTTTCAGCTCTTCCTCACTCAGGAGGTATTGATCTTCTTCGGGCATCTGCATCGTATAGCCGAGTGCACCCTTTGCCGTCGGGATGATATTCACCTTGTGTACCGGATCGGTGTGAGGGAGGAGAGCAGCAACCAGGGCGTGACCACC
>CAZZJU010000139.1:0-3427 GCA_964654805.1 uncultured Thermotogae bacterium
TGCCATAGGGAGAACAAGTCAATCCCCAACCCGCTTCGACACGTACTATATCGAGATTGTCGCCGAACCAACCGAGGTCGCCGAAAGTAAGGAGACCGATGGAGAATGAAAGCGGTCCAATGTCTACTTTGTGAAGTGGGGCAAAGGGCATGTACAAGGAAAGGTTGATGGCGGTGGCTTGATTGTCGCTTCGGTTGAACGCGCGTAAGCCCGCGTCCTTTTTGATATCGAACTTTTCTTTACCAGGTACAGTTCTTCCGTACAGCAACCCCCAGAACAGGTGGGCGCTGAACTGGGTACACCACGTAACGCGCTTCTTTAAGTTCAGACTGAAAGTGTAGCGGGTAAATTCAAAATCACTTCCCAATGCGCTAAATGCTTTCTTGCAGCTTAGTTTCAAACACGCGTTAAATCCTCGTTTGGTCTCCAAAGAGAATGTGTCAGTCAGATTAACGCCGATCATTTTGCCATGGTCGCTGTCCGTATTATAGAAATCGATATAGAACGGCTGAAGCTCTACGTCGTTGAAATACTTGGAGAGATTAACTGTCCAAGTGGAGAAATAGTATCCAACGTGCGCAGTGGCAGAGAAGTCATCCCCACTATCCGCCACACTCGTTTGGAGGTAAATGCCGCTTCCTCTCTCGGCCAACTTTCCTGCCTCGATCCACGGGGAGGAGGTGAAACTTAGAGAATACGCGAGCTTGTGAAGCTTCGTTACATAGCCAAACTCACCATTGATACGGGTGTCAGGGCTAGCGAAACTCACTCCCAGTATGAGATTGCCTTCCTTGTGATTGTCCACCCTCACCATGGGAGCGGTCGTTAACCGATAATCGGAAACGTTGTTTGACCGGTCAATATCAGGCAGGAGCTTGTTCGGGTCAATTATCACTTCTTTGACCGGGCGGTCGGTGATGAATTCCAGCACTCCTACACGATCGACAGGCCAGAACCTCTTGGTGACCGTCTTGCCATCGGTCAGTGTTGCTTGGACATCGACCGGCATGCGCAATTTGCCGTTATTACGAATGGTCACCCGAGTGATTGATTTGCCATTTATTGTATGAGTTTTTATTCCCACCAGTGCGTAGTCCAGCCACGCAGTCGAGCGAAGCCATTCGTTGAACAACCATCCCAAATCCTGTCCGGTAACTTCCTCGGCTACGTTGATGAAATCCTGTGTGGTGACGTGCTTGAATCGATATCGATGGACGTAAGTTTTGAGGATTTTGTCAAAAGCCTGTTGACCTACTAGGTATTGAAGTGCGAACAAGGTAAGTGCCCCCCGTTGGTAAACAAGAGGGGTGTGTCCCGGCGTGATCTGGTTACGGGCGGTCAGAAGAGGAGCTTCCGTTCTCAATCGCGCTGCTGTTAGGTACGCGTTGGTCAGTTGCGCGCGCGAGTTTGGAATGTGAGACGTGGATTTTTCCCCCGCTATCACCGGGCCGATAACGGGAATTTTCTTGAGAGCGGATATGTCAATCATATTGCCTGTTTTCCCGTATTTATGCTCGATATAGCACACTTCGGAAAAGGTAGCGAAACCCTCATCGAGCCAGGCCTCGTTCATTTGGTCATTCATCAGCATACCGTAGAACCACTGGTGCGAGGTTTCATGGGCAATCACCTCGTCGAAAAGGGTGAAAACATTGGGGAGTCGATACAACTGATAACTAACCATAATCAACTGGGGATACTCCATCGCTCCCCCGTTCATGCGCGTTTCGGCGACAGTAAAGTTTTTATACGGATATTTTCCGTAACGATCACTGAAGTAGGCGATGGCATCTTTAGCGTACTGGACAGCGCGCTTACCGGCCGCTTCGTCCTCGGGAAAGTAAAGAGAGCAAATGGTAATCCCATTCCAGGAAATAGTTTGTACTTGGTAGCGTGAATCAGCTACCCAAGCAAAGTCGTGCACGTTTTCCGCAGTATAATCTAATGTTTTTGTACCATTAGAGTCCATAGTGACGTTAACCTGAACGCCGGTTGCACCGATGGTCATCCTTTTGGGCACGATGATTTTTACTTGGTAGTGAGCGAAGTTATCGTATGGTTCGTCGGGACTAATTCCATGTGCCTGATAAGGATGCCATCCCTGTCCGTCGTAAGCTGCCAAGCGTGGGTACCACCAGGAGATGTAATAGTTCCCGTTGTCATGGCCGAATCTCATAACGGCATCGGGAATTTTCACACGGAACTTGATGGACAACGTGGCGGTGGCACCTGGGGATAGCGGTTTCTCAAGACCAATCCGCATGATTGTATCATCGATCGTATAATCGTGGTTCGCTCCGTTCAGTTGCAGCGCCTCGATGAGTGTGTAGCCATTGTCAGGCCCTTTGGGAAATATCCAATCGTACGCGTTTATCCCTTTCTCCCGTGCGTAGATGCTGTCTGCATCCATAAATCGGTTGGGGTACAGATGAATGTATAGCTCATTTAAGGCGTGATCGCTGTTGTTTGCAAAGCTGATTTCTTCTTCTCCTTGGAGAAAGTGTCTTTGTGGGTCTAACCGAACTTGGATTTGGTAGGATGGTGTAATCGTCGCAGCAAGGAGGGAACCTTGTATTACGACTGCCACGGTCAGCAACGCCAGGCTGAACATTATCAGCCGTCTTCTAATCTTGCTCATGCTGTCGTCCTTTCTTTTTAGAATATCCGACCTTTCTTGACTGACTATTCATGCGCCTTCATGAGTACTCCTGTGTTCGATGGATAATCATTATAAGTTATCACGGATAGGGCTTCCGAGCAATTGGTGAAAGGTCGCGTTGAAAATTTACTTCTTGGTAGAACACGGAACAAGCGTGAGAACAGCTGCAAAATGACAAAAACAAATCTCGGCTTCATGATTTAGTTTAATTGGGCAATCGATGACGAGAGACAAGGTGTGTATCGCTTCTTTATCGCCGGGAGGTAGGATTTAGTGATAATTTTTTGTGTCGTTTGACCAGCAACACCGCTTGCTGGATGCTATAGTCTTTCCTGTCTTGCCAAAGGAGGTTGAATTCCTCACCGACTGCTATTGGGGATAAACGCGCAATCTAACAACTAGGGCAGTGATTCTCCCTCGTTAGGGGCGGGAGGCACGAGGCGGGCGAGCATGAGCACTCCGCCCAGATAAGTCGGGCTTGCTTCCCGTCCGAGTGCGGCTACTAAGTAGGCGTACACCTTCAACATACTCTCTGCTCCCGCGGCCAATTGGCGCGTCTTTAAAGCATGTAGTGATTCTTCGCGGGCGAGCTTGAACAGTATTGCTATACGTTCTGCTGTAGTGCGTACTCGCTCTCGTACCTTGGGGTCAAGATTTAGTCTATCAATTCGCTGGAACAGAGACCTGGCCCTGAAGATGAGGCCTTGCTCATCGCCAGAGGAACCTAGAGACACGAAGTCCCTTCCTTTCCTGCCTTCAAGAATGTGA
>CAZZJU010000140.1:0-3390 GCA_964654805.1 uncultured Thermotogae bacterium
GTCCGAGTTAATCGACCGCCACCCGTTTCCCGGGCCGGGACTGGCGATTCGTATCATCGGGGAGGTCACCCCGGAGAGATTGCGCATCCTGCGGGAGGCCGATCACCTGTTCGTCGCCGCCCTCAAGGAATCGGGTCTGTACCGGGAGACGTGGCAGGCGCTGGCGGTGCTCACCCCGGTGCGGAGCGTGGGGGTGGTGGGGGATGAGCGGCGCTACGGTTACATCCTTGCCCTGCGGGCGGTGACGAGCGTGGACGGGATGACCGCCGACTGGGCTCGCTTGCCGCACGATTTCTTGGATCAAGTTGCATCTCGGATCACCCGCCAGATACCGGAGATCGGCCGTGTGGTCTACGATATCACGAGCAAACCGCCGGCGACGATCGAATGGGAATAATTTCACCCTTGTACAACCGAGCGCCTCGCTTATAATCCGGTCAAAACTCAAGGGGGTTGGTGTGACTGTAAACCACTTCCTCGGTTCTCTCGACTTCTCGCTCGAGGAGTACGAAACCCTTTTCTCCCTCGCTTCTCAAATCATCGATTCTCCCGCCGACTACGCCGATCGCTGCACCGGCCGGCTGATGGCAACCCTGTTCTACGAGCCGAGCACCCGCACCCGGCTGTCGTTCGAGGCGGCGATGCTCCGGCTGGGCGGGCGGGTAATCAGCGTGGCGAGCGCGAAGAGCAGCTCGGTGGCCAAGGGGGAGAGCTTGGGGGACACGGTGCGCACCGTGGGCGGATACGCCGATCTGATCGTCCTGCGCCATCCCAAGGAAGGGGCGGCGATCCTGGCGGCGGAGTATTCCCCGGTGCCGGTGATCAACGGCGGGGATGGAGCACGCGAGCATCCGACACAGACCCTGACCGACCTGTTCACCATCCATCGATTCAAGGGGCACCTCGACGGCCTGACGGTCGCGTTCTGCGGTGACCTGCGCTACGGAAGGACAGTGCACTCGCTCGTCAAGGCCCTTGCCCGCTACTCCGGGGTCCGGTTCATCCTGATCTCTCCGCCGGAGCTGCGCCTGCCGGAGCGGATCGTGCGCGAGGTGCGGGAGATAAACCCGGCGGTGACGCTTCGGGAGACGACGCGGATGGAGGACGGGCTGGAGAGCGCCGACGTCCTGTACATGACCCGCATCCAGAAAGAGCGGTTCTTCAACGAGGAGGACTACATCAAGCTGCGCGATACCTACATCCTCACCGCCGACAAGCTGCGTGCGGCTCCCGCGGACATGATCGTCATGCACCCGCTTCCGCGGGTGACCGAGATCGATTACCCGGTCGACGTCGACCCGCGTGCGGTTTACTTCGAGCAGGCGCGGCTCGGGATGTTCGCGCGCATGGCGCTGATCCTGCACCTGCTGACGGGAAAGGAGGACGGAGATGCTTAGGGTGGATCGGATCACCGCGGGGATTGTCATCGATCACATCCAGCCCGGCCAGGGGTTGAAAGTGTTCGATCGGCTTGGGCTCCGGAACGCCGGTTACCCGGTGGCGCTTCTGATGAACGTGACGAGCAGCAAAATGGGGCGCAAGGATATCATCAAGATCTCCGATACGCTGGATCTCGACCTCACCATGCTCGGACTCCTCGCTCCCGATGCCACCGTCAACTACATCGAAGACGGTGTGGTGAAGCGCAAGCTCACCCCTGGGCTTCCGGAGCGAGTGGTCGGACTGATCGAGTGCAAGAACCCGCGGTGCATCACCACGGTGGAGCGGCAGGGCGCCTCTGTGTTCACCCTCGTCGACCGGGCCGCAAAGGAGTACGAGTGCGCCTACTGCGGCGAGCGGGTCAGGGTGTGAGCGCGAGCCTTCTGATCACCGACGTCCGGCTGGTCGACACACGGCGCGATTTTCGGGGCGATTTGTACATCGAGGACGGCCTGATCCGCGCCGTCGGGGTGCACTTGCGGATCCCCGGGGCGGAGATCCTCTCCGGAGAGGGGCGGACCCTCCTTCCGGCGTTCGTCGACCTGCACGCCCACTTTCGCGATCCCGGCTACCCGGAGAAGGAGGATATCCATAGTGGGAGCGCAGCTGCGGTCCACGGCGGCTACACCGCGGTTGCGGTGATGGCGAACACCGATCCGGTCTGCGACCGCCCCGAAATCGCCCGCTACATGCAGGCCGAGGCAACCCGGGCCGGGCTGATCGAGCTGTATCCGGTGGGGGCGATCACCCATGGGCTTGCCGGGGAGGAACTGTCGGATATGGACGGGCTCGCCCCGCACGTATGGGCGTTCTCCGACGACGGGCGCGGGGTGGAGCGGGCCGATGTGGCTCTGCTTGCGTTTCGTCGCGCCGCCGCGCTCGGCCGCCCGATCGCGGAACACTCCGAATACCGCGGGGTCGACGATCCGGCGCTGGCCGAAGAGCTAATGGTGAACCGCGATCTGTTCCTTGCCCGGCGCACCGGAGCCGCGCTCCACGTCGAGCACGTGAGCTCCGCCGGCTCGGTCGATTTGATCGCTGCGGCGAAGCGGGCCGGGACCCGGGTCACCTGCGAGGTGACACCGCACCATCTGTGCTTGGAGCCGGGCTACGCCGTGAACCCGCCTCTCGTCTCACCCGAGGTCCGGGAGTGTCTCATTGCTGCCCTCATCTCCGGGGTGATCGACGCCGTCGCCACCGACCATGCTCCGCACACTGCGGCGGACAAGGAAAAAGGAGCCCCGGGGATCTCCGGGATCGAGACCGCGTTTCCCCTCCTCTTCTCCCGGCTGGTGTGCCCGGGCCGGCTCGATCTACGGATCCTCGTGCAGGCCATGGCGGCTCGACCGGCGCGGATCCTCGGGCTGAACAAGGGATCGCTCGCGTCCGGCCGCGACGGGGACGTGGTGTTGATCGAGGAGGACGAGAAGTTCACCGTGACTGAGGATTGGCTGTCCTCGCGCGGGAAGAATACCCCGCTCATCGGGGAGAAAATGTGCGGCAGGGTGTGGGCGACCGTGCGGCGTGGCGAGGTCGTCCATCTGGACGGGAAGATCAGGGGGAGGGATTTCGATGATCATCGATCGATTATTTGACGCGGTTGCGGCCCGGGGACCGGTCTGCGTGGGGCTCGACACATCGGTGCAGCTTCTGCCGACATCACTTCTTGATCGACTGCCGCCGGCGCAGGCAGTGCTCGAGTTCAACCGGGAGGTGATCGACGCCACGATCGATATCTGTGCCTGCTTCAAGGTGCAGATCGCCCATTACGAGGCGCTGGGGGTGGACGGGCTCGTTGCGTACCGGGAGACGGTCGCTTATGCGCACGAGCAGGGGGCAATCGTGATCGGGGACGTCAAGCGGGGGGACATCGCCTCCACCGGCGAGATGTACGCCCGCGCCCACCTCGCGGGGGAGTTCGCGGTGGACATAATCACCGTCAACCCGTAC
>CAZZJU010000141.1:0-3382 GCA_964654805.1 uncultured Thermotogae bacterium
AGAGACGTTCGAGGTGGAGGAGATGTACCCGGCGTACGACGCGGTAGCGAAGCTCCAAGGCGAGAGCGGAGCGACCCGCTCGATTCACTATGCCCTTGAGGCGGAGAAGATCCACGCCGAGCTGTACAAGCAGGCAAAACAGGCAGCCGAAGCAGGCAAGGACGTCGAGATCGGCAAGGTCTACATATGTCCAGTCTGCGGCTACACTGCGGCGGGAGCTGCCCCGGACAAATGCCCGGTATGCGGTGCGCCGCGCGATAAGTTCGCCGAGTTTTAACCGGTGAAAGGAGGAATCATGCGACTAGGAGAATTGATCAAGACCGGAGTTCAGGAAGGGAAGGAAAAACACGTCCCGGTGATCGAACGAGTGAGCTGTGAAGAATGTGGCAAGGACGCGGTCAAAATCACGGTGGGGAAAGAGGTTCCTCATCCGAACACAATTGAGCATCATATCAAATGGATCGCCCTGTTCGGCGTCAAGGACGGGCGAGCAGTACACATCGCCACGTTCGACCTCGGCCCAACCTACGGTGCCCCCACGGTGACGGCCAATGTCGAACTGGACGGCATAAGCGAACTTATCGCGGTCGAGTACTGCAACCTGCACGGGCTGTGGGAAAGCTCTCTCAAACTCTAGGAGGACTAAATGGCGGAAGAAGGGAAGATCTACGTGTGTGATATCTGTGGACAGGAAGTGAAAGTAACTAAGGCCGGCGCAGGAACGCTCGTCTGCTGCAACCAGCCGATGCGCCTTGAAGAGTAATAGCTCCCCCGGCGCCTCGCGACCAACAAGGCGCCGGGGGGAGGGCACCAGAGGGCGGTGTCATCCAGCAGGAGGATACAAATCAATTTCCCCGATCGTATATTCCTCTTTCTTAGTCCCATCTCATTAAAGAAGCTCGTTCCTGTAAAATCGAGTCGCTCCTGACAAAGTTTTTACTCCCAATAAGGAGAATAACCATGCAAAATCTGATCTTGCTGGGATTTTTGGGAAGCCTGGGAGCAGGGCTCGCGACTGGGGTGGGAGCGCTTCCGGTCCTTCTGGTCAAGCGGCCATCCAAGCGCTATCTCGATTTGATGCTCGGGTTTGCCGCCGGGGTGATGCTCGCCGCTACCGCGTTCAGCCTTCTCATCCCGGCGATCGAGGATGGCGGTGTGTGGGTAGCGGTCGGCGGACTTCTCCTCGGAGCGCTGGTTCTTCACCTGATCGACCGATTCGTTCCGCACGAACATTTCATCCGTGGGCACGAAGGGCCGTCGTCGCGACTGCGCAAGATCTGGTTGTTCGTGCTCGCGATTACCATCCATAACTTCCCGGAAGGACTCGCCGTAGGAGTTGGATTCGGAAGTGGAGCGATCGGTCCGGCAGTTGCCCTCGCCGTGGGGATCGGTCTGCAGAACATGCCAGAAGGACTTGCCGTTGCCCTCCCGCTCGCTGGGGAAGGCTACTCCCGCGGCCGCGCTCTCCTCTACGCAACGTTAACCGGATTGGTCGAGCCCCTCGGTGGGCTACTCGGTGTATCGCTCGTCATGATCGCGCGGCCGATCCTTCCCTGGGGCCTGGCGTTTGCCGCTGGAGCAATGTTGTTCGTCATCTCAGACGAGATCATCCCCGAGAGTCATCGCAATGGTCACGAGCGGCTCGCCACCTTCGGGGTGATGATCGGGTTTGCAGTAATGATGCTCCTCGATGTTCTGCTCGGTTAATACTCAGGCCGCAGGCCGAACTCGGCCGACTCCACCCATTCCGCCGGACGATCGAAGTATTCTGAAAGGCTGCTTATTAACAGGTAGTGTTCCTTTTCCTGCTCAGCTAACTTAGCGAAAAGGTTCTTAACCTCGGCATCATCAGCAATAGCGGCTTTATCTTCGTAGAACCTGAGCATTGCTTGCTCGATCTCCATCGCTTTTTGCAGAATCCCCCGCAAAGAGATGTCCGTAGATATGAGGTTCCTTCCTGTCCCTATCCCCTCTGTAACGAGATTACGGACTTCGTCTATGAGCGATGACGCTGCAAGGTTCCCGTAATTCCCATCCCTCATCTCGACGAGCACCTGAGAATGCTTTTTCTCCTCTTTCGCCAGTAGTTCGAGCATCTTCTTGCCACTCGGATCGTTCACTCGCCCCGCCGCCTCTTCGTAGTAGGCACGCGTCTGTTTCTCCATCTCAATCGCGCTGTCTATTATCATCTGTCTCCTTTGCGGCCGCGCAATTTGGGTTTAGCTTTTTCACAGGTGGCGCCAGCATTATGATGAGCCGCCTTTTAAATTGATCGGTGGTATATAAGGCATATATGGATTCGATGACAGATTCATCACTCTTACTGTGGCTAATGTCGAGGCCCGCGCTCCATGATCGTCAATCACCGTGAGAATAACGATGTACTTCCCAGGATCGGTATAGGTATGGGAAGTGGTTACTCCGATTGAGGTCGTTCCATCACCGAAATCCCAATGATAAGAGAGTATCGTCCCGTCGGGATCGGAAGAAGAGCTGGCGTTGAACGCGATTGTCACCGGTGGGTAAGCGAACGTAAGAACGGACGGATCTGTGGTAAAGCTCGCTGTAGGTACAATATTGCCTGATGATGACACATCGATCGTGCAGGCCGCCCTGCTCTCGGCCCCATCGTTGTCGGTGATGGTAAGGACAACTGCATACGTACCGGGGATACTGTAAGTGTGCGTCACTACTGAGCCCATCCCACTCGGGCTTCCATCACCGAAGTTCCACTTGTACGCCGTTATCGTACCGTCCGCATCGCTCGATGCAGTGGCATTCAGCACTACCGTGAGCGGCGCTTCCCCCGATCTTGGTGTGGCAGTGAAGTCCACTATGGGAGCGATATTATCTGGCACTTTCACCGTGATCACCCGAGAAGCTGTGGCCATCGCCCCATCATCATCCGTCACCGTGAGGGTAACCGTATACGTTCCGGCATTTTCGTAAATGTGGAATCCTTCTGCTCCGGTCCCGTTCTGTCCATCTCCGAAGTTCCAGATATAGGATACGATATGCCCGTCTGGATCATGGGAAGCGGACGCGTCGAAGGCCACAGCAAGTGGAGCCTCACCGCGCGATGGAATCGCTGTGAAGCTTGCCGTAGGAGTCTGATTTTGTTGCAGTAGACACCCGGTCATTAAGATAGCGGTACCGATCAGAAACACTATCCCGACAATCGTTCGCCTCCCTTTCATCCCGATCACCTCATATCGATCATAGTCATCCCGATTAACAATGACAATAGTCGCAGCTATCCTTCTAATAAACTCTTTCACCCAAACACAAACATCATTACACCAACCGAATAAACGGAGGAACTCCCTGTCCTTATACTGAAACATGGCTTGACAAAGCAAGAGAGAAACGTTATGCTGTCTTA
>CAZZJU010000142.1:0-3372 GCA_964654805.1 uncultured Thermotogae bacterium
GCAACTTGATCGAGGATATTATCTAACATGTTGGTATTAACGCTCGGTTCATTGTGGCAGCACCATACCAGCACGCTTGCGTGGTTGTACAGCAGGTCGATCATCTCCCGTAATTGTTTCACTGCGGCGTGATAAAACTCATCGTCTTCACGATAGCTCCACTGCAGTGGAAAATCCTGCCACACGAGTATCCCGGCTTCATCACACGCGTCGTAGAACTCAGAGCGGGTGACATGGGCGTGTACACGAACAGCATTTATGTTGGCATCCCGGATGAGAGCGAGATCGCGAGCGATTTTCTGGGGATCGTATTCCGACAGCCATTGAGCCGGGATGACGTTGGTTCCTCGAGGGAAAAACGGCTTTCCGTTCAAACGCCAACCGTTCTGTTTATCGACAATGAGCTGACGAATGCCAAATCGCTCGCTGTGCACGTCTAGTTCCGCACCAGCTTGAGAGATGGTGACCACCGCTGCATACAAGTTCTGCGGCCCGTAATCCCACGTCCACCACAGTTGCGGTTGATCGATGTGGATCATGCGGGTGATAGTCGTCCTGCCCGGACCGATTAATTCCTCCCATTCTTCCACGATCGGCTCACCTCGGAAGTTGTCGGGCTCGATCGCCAAGCGGATCGTGATTTCTGCTTTCTCTTCCCGATAATTGTCGATCGTCAGCGCAGTGCGAAGCACGGCACTCGCATCAGCGAGCAATACCGGAGCTATCCGTACTCCGGTTACCCGGATGTCGGCAGTTTCGTACAGTAATACATCGTTCCATATTCCCCCGGTGTTCTTCTCTTGGCCGCGGTTGGGATCCCATGCCCCCGGCCGGCAGTCGTGATGGTTGAGCACTCCCTTGATCAAGCGCTTTCGATCGGGCCATACTTCTCCCGGAGGCTCCAGTGGCGAGTCGACTCGAACCACCAATTCGTTGTCATCACGTACCAGCCCGGTAACGTCAAACTCAAACGGTTGGAAGTATCCCTCATGCCCTCCGAGACGGGCGTCGTTAAGCCATACATCGGCGAAATAATCGACCCCCATGAACCGGAGCCAAACGCGCTTATCCCGATGGGGTGTGAATGGGAACCGCCGCCGGAACCATACCACGCCACTGTAGTTGTCCAATCCGGCAAGTTGCCAATTGACCGGGATAACCATCGTTTGCCACCCATCCTGGGGCAGATTATGAACGGAGAGATCACCAGTAGTATCGGGCAGATACTCCCATTGTCCGTTTAAGCTGAAACTCATCGTTCCTCCTTTATTCTCACGACAACTTGTTTCTTTTATTGCTTGTCAACCGTGGTTACAAACAGGTTTACGCTGCGTGCAGGAATAGCGATCACCCCGTGGGGGCTAAACGACGCTGTTGCACATCGATCCATCTCTTCGTAGAAAGCTTTATCCAGCGTCTCCCACTTACCGCCACTCCGAGGGACAAAATCTCCCCAGTCGACTTGAACTTTAACAGGATTGGTTGCTAGATTGATCACTAGCATCCGCAGGAAGCTCCTGTCGAATGCGGCATACGCATGTAGCGTGCCAACAGGAGATTCTACGGCATAAGCCGTTCCGACGAAGTCCTTCAGCATAACAAACACCCAGTATGTAGGGCGATCCCATCCAGCAGTATCGAACAGTCCATGACCGCCGGTGTCCTGAAGAGCGAAGTATGCTCCCACCGTGAGTCTGGCAGTTGCCATCTGGCCGAGGACATCAGCTGTCCATAGAGCAGCGACCATATCGGTTAAGTGGCGAAAATTGTTCGTGTTCCAGCTCAGGCCGAATTCCGTTATTCCTAGACCGATATGACGGTTGTAACCAGCAGGGTTAATCACAGGATCATCAAGCCACGCGCGGTAGCGCGTAATTTGTTGAGTTACCCGCACGCTGGTGGCCAACGCTGCCTGATCAGAACCGGTGCCGTCGGTGGGATAAAAATGCCAAGTAAGAAGATCGACAATGTCCCCACACTCGTGGATGAACGTGCGTATCCAACTGTCCCCCACTGGAGTTCCACCTTGTGATATCGCTGGACCGGCTAGCTTGATCGAGGGATTGAATTTCTTCAGCGCAGCGGCGAAACGGCGGAACTCCTGGCAGTATTTATCCGGTGTCCACGAGGAATCACCGCGATGGGTGGCGTAGAGATCGGGTTCATTGCCGATTTCCCAATACCTGATATCAAGGCCAATCCGGCGAGCGTAATCAGCCGCTGCTACTGCGTCTGCCGGTGTCCCACTTCCGGTTACCCCACCGAACAATCGAGCCTGCATGATCAACGCCGGATCACCGAGAAAACCGAGCTGTAGTTTGAGGCAATCGAGGTCTGAGCGGGAACGATCATGTTCATCGCCGTAATTGCCAGCGGGAAACCGGAGAATGCCGATGCGAATCGTCTTCAGCTTATTCTGTAAGTTGTACACCTGCATCCAATTGCCGAAGTTGAACCCGGTGATGGCGTATTGCGGAATCGGTCCGATCTCCTGCCCGATCCGAATGACGGCCACTCCCCACGCTGGTATATCTCCAACCGCGGTCGCAATCCCGGCTATGACGATGATCAGCCCAACCCACATTCGATATCCCATTTCGCTCACTGTTTAACCCCACTCGCTGCGGCAAATGCGTGGATCACCCGTCGGGAGGCAATGAGGAACACGACCAGTATCGGCAGAGTGCTGAGAGCAGTTCCCAGCATAATCGCTCCCCATCTTATCGTGTTGTAGCCCTGCAGAGTGCGCAACGCCACCGGTAGAGTGAACGCCTCCGGCGAGTGCAGGACCACCAATGCCCCCAGAAAGTTGTTCCACGAACCGATGAACGTAACAATTCCCAGCGTGGCCAATCCCGGCTTGATTAACGGGAGAATAATGTTCCAGTAAATGCGAAATTCGGTGCAGCCGTCAATGCGGGCAGCATCGAGCAACTCCTTGGGAATAGCGGATGCTATATACTGACGCATCAAGAATATGCCGAATGCTGATGCCATCCCCGGTACGTATAGAGCCCGTGGCTTATCAATCCACCCGAACATGCTCATCAGGATGTAATACGGCACTATCCCCAGTAATGGAGGGATCATCATCGTAGCGATCATAAATGCGAACAACACGTTTTTATAACGAAAGTCGTACATGGCAAAAGCAAATCCAGCGAGTGAACAGAAGAACAATGTGGTAATTGTTGCCATGATCGCTACGTAAACGCTGTTCCACATATTGTGCCAGAATGTGGGCAGAGCGCTGATAAGGGAATGGTAGTTCGCGCTTAAGCCATGACCGAACCAGAGATGGGGTGGGTAATTGTAGATTTCGTCAGGGGTTTGTGACCCAAGCGTAAACATCCAATAGAACGGAAAGATGCA
>CAZZJU010000143.1:0-3298 GCA_964654805.1 uncultured Thermotogae bacterium
CCGGCTGATCGGGGCGGTTGCACTTCGGGCAGCTGCCGCGAACAAACCGATCGGCCAAAAACGTCTCAGCTTCGGGATCGTACAGCTGTTGAATCTCGCGCTCGGTGATCAGGTCGGCATCCCGCAGCGCCCGGTCGGTATGCCCTTCTTCCTCGTACCGAATGGAAATAGAAGAAAGAAAATCCTTCGCTTCAGCGGGAAGCGCGCCTGCGTCTGTGACGAACAGATCCACCCCGCGGGAAAGGAGAAACTCGACCACCGCGCGGCCGGTCCGTCCGAATCCGAACACCGTCGTGCGTGAGACTTCCAGCTTGCCTATCCTCAACTAAGCGCCTCTTCAATTCGATCCTCGAGCACGTAGTCCGGGGTAAGGGAGTCCAATTGCAGGCAAGCTGCAGCTACATCATAGACAGCCTGCCTGGGGATCATTCCCACCAGCTCGCTTCGCAGCACGTTCACTCCGTAGCGAGCTGCTTCCCGCTTCACAAGCTCAAATACCCGTATGACTGGAGTCTTTTTGAAGTTAGTGAGATTCATCGAGACCTGAACGACTCCCTTCTCCTCGAGCGGAAACCCAAGTGCCTTCACGTACCGCAATCCTCCGCTCGAGTGGCGCACCGCCCGGGCCACCTTTTTGGCAACGGAAAGGTCGGACGTAGCAAGCTCAATGTTGTATGCTATCAAAAACTCCCGTGCCCCCACCGCTACCGCTCCCCCGCTTGGATGGGGCCGCGTCGGGCCAAAGTCCGGCTTCCACTCAGGAAGGAGCATCTTCTCCGCAAGGCCTTCAAACTCCCCTTTCCTTATCGCGGCTAGGTCGCGCCGCTGGGGTGAGCTTGCTGATTCCTCATAGAGGTAAACCGGTAGGTCGAACTCCTGCGCTATTTTCTCCCCCACCCGACGGGAAAGCGTTATACAGTCTTCCATCTCAACGCCCCGTACCGGGATAAACGGGATGACGTCCACTGCCCCCATACGCGGGTGTGCACCTGTGTGCTTCCGCAGATCGATCAGTTCGAGCGTTTTCCCAGCTAGTCCAAGGATCCCTTCCTCGACTCCGGCCGGGGTTCCGACAAGCGTGATCACCGCTCGATTGTGATCCGCATCCATGGAAAAGTCGATGACTTTGCGGTCAGGCCCGTCCGCCGCAGCGACGACCGCTTCCACCACCTCACGACGGCGTCCTTCGGAGATGTTGGGAACTGATTCCACGACCCTATCCCACATCTTCTCCCTCCGGAAGCATAAGCGAAACGACCGCTTCAGCGGCAAGCTCTCCCTCCACGGTTGCTCTGACTTCCGCCTTGATCAGTCCGCGTTTTCGCCGGAGCGGATGCGCTTCCAATCGCAGTTGATCACCGGGCCTCACCATCCGCCGGAACTTGGCTCGCTCCACGCCGACAAGATACCCTGCCCTCTGCTCACCGACGTCGGCAAGGAGGAAAGCAGCAGTTTGGGCCATCGCTTCCAGAATGAGCGTTCCTGGCATCACCGCGGGAAGCGGCTCAGGAAAGTGTCCTTGGAAAACCGGTTCGTCGATCGTGACGTTCTTTAGCGCAATAACCCGCTCCGTTCCGAATTCGACGACCCGGTCAACCATGAGATAGGGATAGCGAAGCGGAATACGCTTTCGTATCTCCTCAATCGTCAGGGGCATCGTTATTTAAAGTAAGTTGAAAGCTCGTGTTTTACCTGATCGGTGATATCAGTCAGCTTAGCCGAATTGCGGTAGATGATGACGTTCTTCACCCGCAGCACCAAGTCGTAACCATTCTGAACTGCTACCTTGTTTGCTGCCTCCACGATCTTAGATGTCGCTGCTTGGGTAAGAAGCTGATCGAGCTTGGTAAACGCACTTTTCACCTGAGCATAGCGACTCTGGAATTCCTGCGGGTCGACAACCCCGGTCTGCACTGTCTGTACAAGCTTATTCATCTCATCTACCAACGGTTGTGCCTCGTCCTTCAGCCGTTCCAGGTCGGACTGAATATCAGCGAATCCAGGAGAGGCTATCATCTTGTTTATGGTACCGATGTCAATGTTGAGCTGGGCCTGAAGAAGCTCAACTTGAAGCTGGTTATATCGGGTTTGATAATCCTCTTTAGAGATTTTGCTCGCCAGGAAATCCTGCTGTAGTTTCACGATTTGCGCCTGTTTATCAAGAGCCTTTTGGCGTAAGTCCTTCACCGCATCAGTGAACACCTTGAATGCCTCTTCAGCATTGAGGTAGGCAATCTTAAGCGGGCTAGCGGATTGAATTTTATTTTCGAGAGTATTTATCTTAGTCTGCAGAGCGGTGATCTCGTCCTCGCTCACTCCACCGCTCGTCGAAAGGACAAACGGGATGACAACCGCCACTACAGCAATAACCAACGCAACAACTCCCACTATTAAGCTCGTTTTGGACATATCTTCCTCCTTTTAAAACGTAGTCGAATTATATGATGATCCTTTCTCAATGTCACCTTTTAGAACATCGGTGAGAAACCGAAGTCAAAATGTGGAACAAGGCTCATCTCGCTTCCGAGCGGCCAGGCCACATCGAGCCGTACATAGATCCCCGCGGCTTCAATCCCGAACTCAATTCCCACCGAACTTTTCACCCCACTAAGGCTCGGTCGATTGAGATCGAGCCCGCTGTCGAAGAACAACGTTGTAGTCAATCCTTCCACTACTTTTATTCTGTATTCCAGGTTAGTGTAGGCCAACCGTTCAACTGAACTCGCATCAACCCCCCGAAGTGTATTTGGGCTACCCAATGTATAAGTCTGAGAAGCGGGAAGGTCGGTTCCCCATCCGACTCCTATGCGCATCGCTAATACTTGATCCAGATCTCCAATCAGCGGAAGATTTAGATTCACAGTAGAGAAAGTTATCCAACTCAGATCCAGCTTGGAAAACTCTTCACCCGGTGCAAATCCTCCCGCCTTCTCTAGAGAGATACTCCGCTTATCACCGGAGGTAGGAAACCGCGGATTGTTTACATCATTGTAGGTAACCCCGATTGTTAGCGAGTCAATCGGTTTCCAGATCGGCTGATCCGCTTCGCGTACCTCCTCGTGCTTGTAGGATAGATTAAGGTCAGTGTAATCGGCCCATGGATAACTAACTGAGACTTTGCCCCCCCGAGTCAGGTAGGTTATTTCTTCGTCATCCACTTTTTTCTGATTGCTTTTCCTGTATATATCTGCACCAACGCGATTGAACTCCCGGAAGAAGGCGATGGTACTGTATCCCAGGTCCCAAGTAGCGCTATGATCAGCTATCAATCCGCGCGTATAGGAGAGGGTAACATCTT
>CAZZJU010000144.1:0-3272 GCA_964654805.1 uncultured Thermotogae bacterium
AAGAAGGAGTACGAACTCGCCGACCGGATCCGCGATCGGTTGAAGGAGATCGGGGTCGTGCGCAAGGACACCCCGGAGGGGGCGATCTGGCAAAAGGAGGAAGTGTGAATCGGATCTGCGAGATGCTGGAAATCGAATACCCGATATTCCTCGGAGGGATGGCGCACATGTCGCGCGCGCCACTGGTCGCTGCTGTGTCCGAGGCAGGAGGCCTTGGAATCATCGGCTCGGGCGGTATGCCGCCAGACGCGCTCGCCGCGGAGATCGCGCGGGTGCGGGAACTGACGGATCGACCGTTCGGGGTGAACCTGATGCTGATGGACCCGAACATCGACGATCAGGTGGAGGTTGTCCTCGACGCCCGTGTGACGATGGTGACGACCGGAGCCGGGAACCCAGCGAAGTACATCGATCAGTTGAAGTCCCGCGGGATAAAGGTCTTTCCCGTTGTCCCGGCCGTCTCTTTGGCCAAGCGGATGGAGCGAGCCGGAGCGGATGGGATCGTCGCCGAAGGAACGGAGTCCGGGGGGCACGTCGGTGAGGTGACGACGATCGTCCTCGTCCCCCAGGTAGTCGATGCGGTTGATGTACCTGTGGTCGCCGCTGGTGGTATAGCTGACGGCCGCGGGCTTGCCGCCGCGTTCGCTCTTGGAGCGGAGGGGGTGCAGATGGGTACGCGCTTCCTCGCCTCAGTCGAAGCGCCGGTGCACGAGAACTTCAAGCGCGCGGTGGTGAAGGCGAACGAACGGGCGACGATTGTCACCGGCCGCAGCATCGGGGCTCCGGTGCGCACGATCGCCAACAAGATGGCGAAGACGTTCGCCCGCTATGAGAAGGAGGAACGCCCGCGCGAGGAATTCGAGGCCCTCGCTGTCGGCGGCCTGCGTCGCGCCGTTTACGACGGCGACCTCGAAACCGGCTCGTTGATGGCGGGGCAGATCGCGGGAATGATCCACGAGATAAAGCCAGTGCGGGAGATCATCCGCGAGATGGTGGAGCAAGCAGCGCGTATTCTCCCCAAGGAGGCGCTCTTCTAGATGTCTATCGCCAACGGTAAGGCGATCCGCGACCTTGAATACGAGCGGTTGAAGGAGCTCCTCAAGGAATACGCCCAATCTTCGCTGGGGAAAGAGGCTATTGATGGATTGATCCCGTTTTCCGACCGCGCGATTCTGGAAGAGGAGATCGGTGCGGTAAGGGAGGCAGAGGAGTTCATCGCCCGTGTTGGTAGGTTACCGTTGGGCGGAGTGGAGGATCTGCGTCCGCTTATCGGTCGGGCAAGAGAGGGAGATTACCTGACCGGCGAAGAATGGGGAACCATTGTCGCGACAATCGAGGCAGCAGCGCGCGTGCGCGATGCGCTCGCTGCCCAGGAGGACCTCCAGCGCCTGCGGCGGTTAGCGCGACAGCTCGCGGATCATACGGCTTTGGCGAAAAAGATCTATCGCACGATCGATGATGCGGGAGAGATACGCGAGGATGCGTCCCCCCGTTTGGCGCAGCTTGTGAGCAAACACCGGGTATTGGAGGCCAGGGTAACCCGCCGGTTGCGGACGTTTATCGCGAATAACCCGGAGCTGATCGGCGATCCGGTGATCACCCGTCGGGGAGGGAGGCTGGTGGTCCCGGTGAAGTCAGGGGCGATCGGAGCGATGGAGTTCGTGGTACATGACCGCTCCGCTACTGGCCAAACCCTGTACGCCGAGCCGACATCGCTCGTCCCGGACAACAACGCCGTTGCCCAGCTCGAAGCGGAGATTCACGCGGAAAAGGTCCGCCTCCTGCGCGCTTTGACCGAGGCGTTCGTCGGTGAGGCGCGCCGCTTCCTGCGAGATCGTGAGATCCTTGCCCGGATCGATTCGCTGTTTGCCCGCGCCCGCTACGGGATTGAACATAGGTGCTCCTTTCCCCGCTTCTCCAGTGCCGTTCGACTCCGCAACGCGCGCCATCCTCTCATTCCGGAGGACCGGGTTGTCCCGATCTCGATCGAGTTCGGGAAAGATGCACGGGCAGTGGTAATCACCGGACCGAACACCGGAGGAAAGACAGTAACCCTGCGCACGATTGGACTACTCACCCTGATGGCTCAGTCCGGGATTCCGATCCCCGCCTCTCCGGATTCGGAGCTCGTGTTCGTCTCTCGGGTGCGGACTGACATCGGGGACGAACAGTCTCTGGAGCAGAATCTTTCCACCTTCTCCGCCCATATGAAAAACATCGTCTCCATCCTAGACGAGGTCGACTCCGACTCACTCGTCCTGTTGGACGAGCTCGGCGCGGGGACCGACCCGCAGGAGGGGGCGGCGCTCGGACTGGCGATCTTGGAGCGGCTACTGGAGAGTGAAGCGTTCGTCGTTGTGTCCACTCACCTCACTCCGCTCAAGTACTTCGCCATACGCCACCCGCGGGTGAAGACTGCGTCGATGGAGTTCGATCCGGAGAGCCTCGCCCCCACATTCCGATTGATCGAGGGGATTCCTGGTCGGAGCAACGCGTTCATCATCGCGCGCAACCTCGGGCTCGACCCGAAACTGGTTGAGCGGGCGCGGACATTCCTCGCTAAAGGAGAGATAAAGGCGGAAGACATCATTGAGCAGCTGCAACGCGAACAGCGGGCGCTGGCCGCCCATCGCCGTCGCGCCGAGGCCGAACTTGCCGAGGCGAAGCGGCTGCGCGAGAACTTCGAGGAGAAGCTCTCTACGTTCGAGTCCCGCAAGGAGAAAGAGATATCGGGCAATCTGCGAGACCTTGATTCCTTTCTCAAACAGGCACAACAGGAGGCCGAGCGCCTCCTATCCGCGGCGAAAGCGGAGCGTTCGGTTGACGCATTGCGCTCCGCCCATCGTCGTCTCACTGAACTGCGGGCCGAACTCGAGGGCCGCAAAGACGGGATCACTTCCTCGGGACCGGTTTCCCATCGGTTTGAGGTCGGAGACCGGGTGCGGATCAGGTCTCTAAACGCGTACGGAACGATCGTCGATATAATCGATGACAGGACAACGGTCGACGTGGATGGAAAGCGACTGCGGACGCGGATGTCCGATCTTCTGCCCGCACCGGATCAGCCACGGGAAAGACGCGGTTCCCGGGATGCGAAGGTGGTACGTCCGCCGGCCGGCCGAGTGAGCCTCCAGCTCAACGTACGCGGGATGACTGTTACTGCTGCCCTTTCCGAGCTCGAACGCTACCTCGATCGGCTGTTGCTTGCCGATGTGCGTCGGGCGAGCGTGCTACACGGGAAAGGCACCGGCGCGCTGCGCGACGCGATCAGG
>CAZZJU010000145.1:0-3259 GCA_964654805.1 uncultured Thermotogae bacterium
GACACCGACGAGGTGCTCGATAAGGCCGAGTCGATCATTTTTGACATCTCCCGCCGCGACGCTTCCGGCGACTACTACCTGATCAGCCAGTACCTGTACGAGCACATCGATAGATTGGAAGAGCTGCACCGTGACCCCAACCGACACACCATCACCGGGCTCTCCACCGGATTTCCCAAGTTCGATGAGATGACATCTGGCCTGCAGCGTTCCGATCTGATCGTTCTCGCCGGTCGCCCGGGGACGGGTAAGACGAGCTTTGCCCTCGCCCTTGCCCGTCACGTGGCGATTCGGGAGCAAGGAGCGGTCGGGATATTCTCGCTGGAAATGACCAAGGAGCAAGTGCTGGAACGTCTCTTGTGCGGGGAGGCGCAGGTCAGTCTGCATCGCCTGCGCGGCGGGTACGTACCGGTTGCCAAGTGGCGCGATATCGCTAACGCGGCGAGCAAGTTCCAGAAGTCGACGATCATCGTTGACGACACTCCCGGAATCTCGATCCTCGAGATCCGCGCCCGTGCGCGACGGATGGCCGCTCAACACGGACTCGACATGCTGATCGTCGACTACCTCCAGTTGATCGAGGGCGCTGTAAGAAGTGACGTGCGCGAGCAGGAAATTGCGCACATCTCCCGCTCTCTGAAAAAGCTTGCCCGGGAATTGAACATTCCGGTGATTGCTGTTTCCCAGCTTAATCGCGCCGTGGAGCGGAGGGAGTCAAAGCGTCCCCAGCTTGCCGACCTACGGGAAAGCGGGGCGATCGAGCAGGACGCTGATCTTGTCATTTTCATCTACCGGAAGGACTACTATGATGAACCGGAAGACACGACCGCGCAGAGCGCTCGCGGGGCCGGTGGCGAGGCGGAGATCATCATTGCCAAACAGCGAAACGGGCCGTTGGGTAAATTTACCGTTGCCTTCCACAAGGCGTACGCTAGCTTCTATCCCCTCGCTTGGGATAACGAAGGGCCTAATTTCTGACCCCTAGTTTTAAAACGTGCAAAAGGGCTTATAATTTGCAGCGAATCTGATGGAATAATAAAGAGGAGGGAAGATGGCGTATCCAACTGACTACCGCTACACCAAAGAACATGAGTGGGTCCACCTCGAGGGAGATAGGGCCAGGATAGGGATTACCGAGCATGCCCAGAGCGAGCTCGGGGATATTGTGTTCGTTGAGCTTCCAGAAGTAGGGAAAAAAGTAAGTAAGGGGGACAATCTGGCCACCGTGGAATCGGTGAAATCGGTCAGCGATATCTATGCCCCGGTTTCCGGCGAAGTGGTGGAGGTGAATGGATCACTGGAATCATCCCCGGACACGATTAACAAGGACCCACATGGTGCGGGCTGGATCGCCGTGCTTAAGGTCGACAACCCCAGTGAAGTGGATTCCCTCCTCGATGCAGCCGGTTATGAAAAGCTCATCGCGTCGGAGTAGGGCTTGATGCGTTACATTGTGAACACCGATTCCGATCGCCGGGAGATGCTTGCAGCGATCGGAGCGGATTCCATCGATGAGCTATTTCATGATATTCCCCAAGAGGTGAGGGACCGCTTCCGCCCCGTTGGACTTCCGGAGCGGAGCGAGATGGAGGTGCGGGAGTTGATCGAAGACCTCTCGCTCCGCAATGTTGATCCGTACACAGTAGTTCCGTTTCTTGGAGGAGGAATCTACGACCACTACATCCCGAGTGTGATTTCACACGTCCTTTCCCGTTCTGAGTTCTACACCGCCTACACCCCGTACCAGCCCGAGGTGAGCCAGGGGACCCTCACAGCGATGTTCGAGTTTCAGACGTTGGTCTGTGAGCTGTTCGGGATGGAGGTGGCGAACGCCTCGATGTACGATGGGGGAAGCGCGCTTGCCGAAGCTGTCCTTATGGCAGAGCGGGTCGTGGGGAAAGGAAAGATCGGGGTCTCCCGGGCGTTGTTCCCTCACTACCGGCGGGTGATCGATACTTACACGTGGGCGGCTGATATCGAAACCGTCGAGATTCCCTACCTTCCGGACGGGAGGATCGACCGGAGCGCGGTCCCGAGCGGGCTTTCCGGGCTTGTGGTTCAAAGCCCGAACGCGTTCGGAGTCATCGAAGATCTATCCGGATTAAAGGGAAGGCTCCGCGATGGATTATTGATCGTGGCAGTAAATCCGCTCGCGCTCGGGGTCATCGCCCCGCCGGGTGAGTTCGGGGCGGATATTGTGACCGGGGAAGGACAACCGCTTGGGATCCCATCGTCGTTTGGCGGACCGCTCCTTGGACTCTTCGCGACACGGATGCGCTACATCCGGATGATGCCCGGGAGGATCGCCGGCCGCACCGTCGACGCTGCGGGCAACCCCGGCTACACGATGACGATGCAGACTCGCGAACAGCACATCCGCCGCGCCCGCGCAACCTCGAACATCTGCACCAACGCACAGCTGTCCGCGCTCGCCGCAACCGTCTACCTCGCCTCCCTGGGGGCAGACGGGCTCGCGCAGGTGGCGCGACTCAACCTGGAGAAGGCGCATTACCTGGCCGACCGGGTAACCCAGATTCCGGGATACGAGCTCGCGTTCACCGGGCCGTTCTTTAATGAATTTGTAGTACACGTGCCCGGTGATCCGGAGAAGATAAGAACGGAGCTCCTTAAAGAGGGAATCGCAATTGGGCACCCAAAATGGCTCGCCGGTTTAGGCGTCGAAAACGCCGTTTCCTTCGCCGTCACTGAAAAGAGAAGCCGGGCAGAGCTTGATCGCGTGGTGGAGCTTTTAAAGAGGATACGATGAAGACGATCTTCGATTACAGGCCGCGTGATCGGGCGGGGGGGATATTCCCGGAGTCAGACGTCCCGAAGAAGGGAGTAAGGAACCTCATCCCTGATTCGCTCCGTCGCCAAAAACTGCCGCGAGTTCCGAACCTACCCGAGCCGGAGCTGATCCGCCACTACACCCGCCTTTCTAAGATGAACTACGGAGTGGACGACGGGTTCTATCCCCTTGGAAGCTGCACGATGAAGTACAACCCGAAACTGTCCGAGGACCTTTCCCGCCTTTCCCGCTTTTCCTGCGCCCATCCCCTTGCCGATCCAAGCATGGTGCAGGGATCTCTTGCGCTTCTCTACGATATGGAGCGGATCCTTGCCGGAATCGCCGGGATGGCCGCGGTCACCCTCCAACCAGCGGCGGGGGCGCACGGTGAGCTCACCGGGATGTTCCTCATCCGCCGCTACTTCGAGACAAAGGGGGACGAGAAACGGAAGTACATCCTCCTCCCCGGCT
>CAZZJU010000146.1:0-3222 GCA_964654805.1 uncultured Thermotogae bacterium
CAGGAAAGGATACATTGGAGCAATCAAAACAGAGTTTAGAAGAGCTAGCGGGAATATCATTGTCACTTTAGATGCTGACGGAGAACACAATCCATCCGATATACCAGAACTCGTTCGTCCGATCGTAGAAAGACGCGCCGACCTTGTTTTGGGGTGTAGGCGCACCATTCCCCGGCCTTCGGAGCGAGTATTGAACTGGCTTGCTCGCAGAAAAGTACCAACAGTATCAGATACTGGGACGGGGTTCCGAGCTATACGAGGTGACCTTGCACGAAGGCTTGAACTTCATGGACGGTGTACATGCGGGATATTCGTTTTGGAGGCGGCGGTAAATGGTGCCCGTATCGTTGGAATACCGGTTAAATCGCGTTCCCCTTTGACACCTAAACGACGCCGTATAATGTGGGAACATATACCCCAGTTTTTCTATGTGTTGAGGCTTCTGCTGAAAGTCGCAAGTAAACGGACAACTGGGAAAAACATAAACTTCTTTTAACTCGATGTAATGACCAAATAGAAAACGTTTCTGTATCCTAGTATTCGACTTTCTTAACCGTTCGTTCCCCTACTCTAAAAACACGGTGAAACATTCTCCCCGTTAAAAGGTATAATAAAATGATAGATAGGGGGATGCAGATGAAGACTACTCTGCGGAGTGTCATAGTTTATCTGGTTATAGCGTTGTTATGCATAACTTCTAGTCTTGTTGGGTTCGGTCAAGCTTCATCATCTCAAAAGACAATCCCCCCCAACGAAGTAAATCCCAAACTGGAGACAGTACTTCAGGAACTTGCACGCATAGCTCAGACCCGACCGGCGGCTGTCTCACAAATAGCCGATGGCAAGGGAGTTCCCATGACAGGGGATACTGTGACGGTGATAGTTGAACCTGTATCTGGCCGTGTATCCTCTATCGATATGGCTGCAGTCTCCGCCCTCGGCGGAGTGGTAGAAGCGACGTCGAAGAGCCTGATGCGCGTCCGTGTGCCGGTAGATAAGCTAGAAGCGCTTGCCGACCGGGTGTCTGGGGTCGCTTTCATCCGGCTTCCCTACCGCTCGCGTCCGTTGGCAATTACAAGTGAAGGAGTGGCTCTCACAGGTGCTGACGATTTCCACACTGCCGGTTACTACGGCCAAGGGGTTAAAGTGGCGATCATAGACCTCGGATTCAGCGGCCTCACCACCGCCCAGAACGCGGGGGAACTGGACAACGTCGTTTACACATACGACTACACCGGTACAGGGTTAGAGACCGGGACAAAACACGGCACAGGAGTGGCCGAAGTAGTAGCGGATATGGCCCCTCAAGCTGATCTTTATCTGTTGAAGATCGCGGATTCGGTCGATCTGCAGAATGCTGTCGATTACTGCATAAGCAATGGGATCAAGGTCATCAACCACTCCGTCGGTTGGTACAACACCAACTTCTACGACGGTACGGGAGTAGTAGCCGGTATCGCCAACAATGCCCGTGACAACGGAATCTTATGGGTGAATGCCGCTGGGAATGCAGCAGCTGACGGCCATTGGCAGGGATCGTTCGTCGATTCAGACGGTGATGGCTATCTTGATTTAGGATCGGGTACAGACTATCTGGACGGAGATGCGATCGATGAAGGGAACAGGATCTATGCTTCCGCTGGAGATACGATTTACATCTACATGACATGGGATGACTGGTCCGCTTCGGACCAGGATTACGACCTTTATCTGTACGACAGCACAGGCACTATCGTGGCTTCTTCGACAAACTATCAGTCAGGAACACAAGCTCCCACTGAGACGATCTCTTATACGGTTCCGACGAGCGGCTACTACGATATCGTGATCCAGAATTACAATGCTCCTTCCACCCCTGATATCGAATTTTTCGCGTTCACCGAGAGCGGGGCAAGCTTGAACCTTGAGTATCACCAGCCGGAAAGTAGCGTAGTAACGCCAGCGAACTCTGCGAAGGTTCTGGCCGTTGGAGCGATTTACCGCGGTAACTGGACCACCGGTCCCCAGGAGTACTTCAGCTCGCAGGGGCCGTCCAACGCCAGCAAGTACGCAGCGAGCATCACCAAACCTGACATCTGCGGTCCGGACGGCGTCTCGAACTATACCTATGGTTCCTTCTACGGAACCTCTGCTGCCTCACCGCACGTCGCTGGTGCGGCCGCCCTCCTCCTTTCCGAGGATCCCACTTTAACGGCCGACCAGTTGCAAGCAAAACTCGAAGGCGACGCTATCGACATGGGCGCTGCAGGCAAAGACAACCTGTACGGAGCGGGAAGGCTGAATCTGGTTTTGACTCCTACGCAAACCCTTGTTGGCTACTGGCGATTCAACGAAGGGAGCGGGAGTATCGCGGGTGACTCATCGGGATTAGGGAACAACGGGACGGTCTACGGAGCGAGCTGGGTGAGTGGAAGCCCGGATGGGAGCACTGCGCTATCATTTGATGGAGTGAACGACTATGTAGAAGTGCCGGACGATGCCAGTTTGGATCTTACAGGTGACATGACGATTGAGGCGTGGGTGTACTTTACAGGGGATAGGGGGTTAATAGTAGCTAAGGGAAATAGTAATGATTACTATGATCCTTATCAGCTTCGGGTAGATGCCAATGGATCTGTAAGGGCGATAGTGCCGAAAGTAATAGGCAGTTCCGCTTGTTATCATGTAACTTCACCGGGATATGTACCGTTAAATCAATGGACGCACATAACGTGGGTGATTGAAGGGAATACGTCCAAGATCTACAAGAATGGTGGGTCGTTGGAGACAGCGGATTTCAGTGGATGCAGCCGGATAGCTGATGGCAGTGATTTAAACATTGGAAGGCGGGGGGATGGTTGGGCTGACTCGTACTTTAACGGCAAAATTGATGAGGTACGAATACATAATCGAGCGCTCGATCCTTCCGAGTTCAATTTATTGCCAGCGGGAAGCCCTAATTCAATCTTACAAAACGTTTTAATAGTGCGCCGAGTGATAGCCCAACCTAACCCAGTGCGAACTGCATCTGTAGATTTTAAGATAGATGGAAGTAGAGTGACATCTGTAAAATTAGCTGTTTATACTCTTTCTGGTCGATTGGTCTTCTCTAGTGACTGGCAATCTGGAAATACATTAGAATGGAACTTACGAGACAGTAATGGGAAACTTGTAGCGAATGGTGTATATTTGTACATTCTTCAAATTCAGGGAATCAACGGTGAGAGAAGAAAAAGCAAAGCA
>CAZZJU010000147.1:0-3103 GCA_964654805.1 uncultured Thermotogae bacterium
CCACGATGCTGCTAGTGGCGACAATAATCCCGGCTTCTTCCACCCTGTGCTGCAGTCCTCGCAACGCTTCGGTCCAGGTACGTTGTTTAGCTGCCCATTCTTCACCTATTCCAAGTGTGGTTCTCATTTGATGCGCGATATGTTCGTGTTTCCCATCGAGCCCTGCAGAACCCACAAAAGGCAATGGCTCATGCTTTCGTTCCACCAGGTACTCGCGCATCCAGTCTTGGCGTCGTTGCATTACTTGAACAGTCTCGAGAAGCTCCGGACTAGGGCGACGAACTGTCTCACTACCTAATGTCCGAAACAGGGGAATTGGGAGGCGCTCATCGGGAGGCTCGTTGAGGAAGAAGTAGCCAAATGGAGTTGCAGTCGCTTTTGCAAACACCTCAAGCTGTCGAAGGGTTGGCTTACGCTTACCCTCAAGCCACTCATCCAATTTAGGAAGCCTTCTCTTGATACCTTCTGGATGAAAAGAGCGTTCCAGTGCCCAACGCAAGAGATTAGGGTTAACGTTGACCCGAGTCATGGTTTACCTTTCCTTTCTTCGTCCAAGTTCTTATCAAGCGTCACCCCACCCACCATACCCCAACTCCTTCAGGTTCTTCGTGTTCACAACAGCTCTGTTCCTTCGTTCAGGATCGCCAGATAACGGTCGTAGATGGACACACGGTCATCAAGGGCCAGTGGCGGCTCCGGAGGCAAAGGATGGGGGATGAAAGCGTGCACCGCCTCACATCCCACTGTCTCTATCCTGTAGTCCCCTGTTATACCGCGCTTCATACCTTACGGACTCCTTGTTCAACGAACGTTGAATAGCACCCGCGGCTATTCAACGAAAACCTCCAATCATTTAATAAGTAGCCCTCCTGCTTGCCATTCCTTAGCTCCTCCAACCTTGTTCAACACCAAGCTTCAATTGTCGTACCAGTGATATGACAATCTACCTCGCCACCCCAGCCGGGATAGGTGATCACCATTTGTGACCACCTTCTCTTCTCACCGTTCACTCTTCATCCTCCGCATTTGCTTGCTCCAGCTCGACTTGCAACTGCTCCGGTGTGGGAAGCACATCTTGGACGTTCTTCGGGAACAGGGTATAAGTTGCAACGCCCATCGGCCGAGTGTTGTCGCGCAGCGCATATTCGACAATCACTTTATTCCTCTCCCTACATAGGATCAGGCCAATCGACGGTTGGTCGTCCGGCTGTCGTAACAGATCATCGACCACCGCGAGATAGAAGCCCATCTTGCCCGCGAACTCAGGTTTGAACGGCTCGGTTTTCAGATCGATCACGATGAAGGCGTGAAGAAGGTAATTGTAGAACAGAAGATCGATATAGTAGTCCTGGTCCCCGACTTCCAAGTGGTATTGGTTCCCGACGAACGCGAAGCCTTTGCCGAGTTCAAGCAGGAAGTCCTTAAGATGATTGAGAAGCGACCGTTCCAGCTCGCGCTCACTGACCTCGCCTGCGATATCCAGGAACTCCAAGTTGTACGGGTCCTTTACCAACTCACGGGCCAAGTCCGACTGCGACGTGGGGAGCGCCTGCTCGAAGTTGGTGAGAGCTTTGCCTTGCCGTCCATAGAGGTCGGATTCGATCTGGTGAACGAGTACAGTCCGCGACCAGCTGTGTTTAATGCAGGCACGGATGTACCATTCGCGCGCAGCAGGGTCTTTAACCCGGGTAAAGATGATGACGTTGTGCCACCAAGGCAATAGTCCAGCAAGCTGCTGGACAAATTGCTCGTTTGGGTAAGCCTCGGCGAACGCTCGCATATAGAACAGGTTTGACCGAGACAGCCCTTTCATCTCGGGAAACTCGCGCCGGAGGTCTTGGGCCAGGCGATCGATCACTTTCGCTCCCCAGCCCTCTTCTCTCTGCCGCCGTAGGATCTCCTGGCCGATTTCCCAATAGAGCCGGATCAGTTCCCGATTGACAGAGAGGCTAGCCTCAACCCGCGCTTCTCGGATGCGCTTCTTCAGGCCCTCTAAGAGTTCCGCATAGCCCACGGGTAATTGTCCAGCAACCTGTTGGACAATTTTTTTGTTATCTGATTTATCAGGCAGTTTGGCGCTTTTCCGTTTTCCCTCAGACATCGAAACCCAACCCCTTCAGGTTCTTACGGATCTCCTCTTCCAGCTTTCTCTCGACTCGGCTGCCCGGCGTCGTGTCCCCGCATCTTGTCCGCCGCCTGCCACAGGGTCTGTTCGAAACCGAGCGTTGCGCCGTTGGTACTTTTCGCGGACTTTCTACGCACCATCACGTCCCCCATTTAAGACAAAAGCAAAACGCCCCGCAGGCATTCCGCCCCGAGGCGACGAATCTAGTGCGAAAGCACCACTGACTACGCGCTTTCAACTCTGTGCTTCCTCTCAGAGGAGCAGGCCCTCCTCCCAACCGCAGTGATCCGAAGAACAGGCTATTTATCTGCAATCCCGGCATATTCGCGAACGTCCACCATCACGCCAGCTCGCGCTGCGTCTTCAGCCGTTTGTAAGAGCTCACGGGCTGTTGCTTCGTCCACATATGCTTCGCCACAGTTCTCACACACTTCCGCCGGAACGTTCCGGATCACCAGCGTCATTCCGTTCCGCTGCAGGGTGACGGTAGTCTTGCCCAGCCGCGTTTCCCCGTGCTTGCAAATTGCGCACTTCATCGTCTCCTCCTCTTGAAATCATCTTCCCACAAAACCGGATTTGGTTCATAAACTGTAATGACGATCAACGTATCAGCTTCCGCTTGCTCGGCAACCACCACATGCAATGGTCGATCTTCTCTCCAACCCAAAACTAACTGGCTTGGATACGGACGATCATCTGGGTATCTTTCGATGATCTCTCCTGTCTCCAATACGTGGCGTACATCCTCCTCAGTTATTCCTCGCTCGAACATGCGCTGCAGGGCGTGTACCCTATAGACTATACTCTCAGACATCGAAACCCAACCCCTTCAGGTTCTTGCGGATCTCCTCTTCCAGCTTTCTTGATTCGGCGAACTGCGTGGAAAGCTCCTTCGTCAGCCTAGCCATCTTCTCCTCGAACGGCTCGCCGTCGTCCTCTTGTGGCGGGGCGCCGACGTAGCGGCCGGGGGTGAGGACA
>CAZZJU010000148.1:0-841 GCA_964654805.1 uncultured Thermotogae bacterium
TTGACAATGGAGGATTTTTCTCGTATAACTTTGTGAACGTGAACACAAGCACAATTAGGTGGGCAATGGTCAAGCACGAGGACGTACCGGAAGAGACAATGCAACGCATGCTCTCCTACTTGCGAGAACTTGATTGCATGTTGCAGGAGGGGAAAGAGTCTTTTTCCTCGCAGGAACTTGCAGAGATTCTCCACATGAACCCGGCGCAGGTACGCAAGGATTTTTCTTACTTCGGGGAATTTGGAACACGGGGAGTCGGGTATGAAACAGCTCGCCTTGCGCGAGAACTCAGGGAGATTCTGAACCTGGACCGAACATGGCGGATTGCACTGATCGGGGTAGGAAACATCGGCTCGGCACTGCTCAAAAATCCCGAGCTTAAACGGCAAGGATTCGATATCGTGCTCGCGTTTGACAACTCACCCCGCACCATTGGAAAACAGGTGGGAGTCGTAACAGTGGAAGATGTAGCGCATCTAACCGACCGGATAAAGGAAGAAGAAGTGGAGTTGGCAATCATCGCCACGCCGGTTGAGTGTGCACAGGAGATAGCGGACCAGTTAATTCGCGTGGGCATTAAAGGGATTCTCTGCTTTGCACCATGTCATCTACGGGTACCGGATTCAGTAAGGGTTGTTCCAATCGATATTCCGATGGCACTAGGAAGGTTGGTATACAGGCTTTAGCAAGGAGCAATGATGGGTGGTAAAGGCGGGAATGATGTGAGCAGATATTGTCTGAGTTTTCTCGCGCTACTCGGTGTATGGCTCGTGCTCGTTGGAACGTTCAACTGGGAGGAGCTCCTCATGGGAGGGGTTTTATCCGCGGTCGCCGCTGCGCT
>CAZZJU010000148.1:851-3095 GCA_964654805.1 uncultured Thermotogae bacterium
TCGTGAGCCTTCGCGAACGCAGCCAGAATCTGACCGCCGTCGCCGCTGCCCTCGGCGACCGTTACTTGATCCCGGTCGGGATCAAGTTCAGCCTGCGAAAGCTCGTTTATCTCATCGCATACGTCCCGGTTTTCTTCTGGGAGATGATCAAGGCGAATTTCGACGTTGCCTACCGGGTGTTGCACCCCCGGATGCCGATAAAACCGGGGATCGTACTGATAAAGACAGAGCTTGCTTCGGATTCGGGAAAGCTCGCGCTGGCGAACTCGATAACCCTTACCCCGGGAACGCTCACCATGGACGTGCGGGGAGACGATCTCCTCATCCACTGGATCAACGTCAAGAGCGCAAATACGGAGGAGGCGACCGAGATTATCGGCGGGCGGTTTGAGCGATTCTTACGGAGGGTGTTCTCATGATCTGGCTCGTCTTCTTCTCGTTCGTCACCGCCGGCATCGCGCTCTCGTTGGCGCGCGCCGGGCTCGGACCGACGACTCCGGATCGGGTGGTTGGGGTAGACGGTACAGTGACAATCACGATCGCGCTTATGGTCTTGCTTGCGTCATTCTTCGACCGCCAGATCTATCTAGATGTTGCACTCGTCTATGCGGTCCTCGGATTCATCGGGGTCCTCGCGGTCGCGCGCTACCTCGAACGGGGGATGTGATGCACGTATTCGGAGAGGTACTGATTGGGATCGGAACAGCGTTTCTCTTTCTTGGAGGGCTAGGGATATTTCGCCTTCCTGACGTGTACAACCGCCTCCAAGCCGGCACTAAGTGCACCACCTTGGGAGCGTTCTCCACGATTCTCGGAGTCGGATTCGTGCATCCCACGTGGATGATGAAGACGGTCGTAATTGCTGTTTTCATCCTCTTGACCAACCCGATCAGCGCCCACGCCCTCGCCCGTGCAAGCTACCGGAATGGAATTCCGCTATGGAAGGGTAGCGTCGTCGATCGGTGTCGGGAGTTCGAGGAATGTAGCAAGCTTCCCAAGGAGGAAGAATGATTTACATCGCGCTTCTTGTTGTCGGGCTGCTCGGAGCGGGAGTCGCCGCTTGTTTCCTCCACGACCTCCTTGCCGCGGTGGTCGCGGCAGCGGCGGTTAGCCTGATCCTCTCCGGGCTCTTCTACCTCCTGCAGGCACCGGACGTGGCGATGGCGGAGGCGGCGATCGGGGCGGGGCTCACCACCGCGATCTTCGTTATCGCCATCCGGAAGACCGGGAGGTACGAGGAATGAAAGCGTTCATTGGTTTTGCCGTCCTTTCCTTGATCGCTGTCGGGCTCGCGCTTGTGCTCTATCACATCCCGTTCGGTCAAGACCGGATGGACGTCTCCCGTGATTATCTGACGGGGAGCATCCGCGATACCGGAGCGCCAAACGTGGTCACCGCGGTAGTAGTCAACTACCGCGCCCTTGACACCCTGGGGGAGGTGACGGTTCTGTTCATTGCTTCACTTGGAGTGGGGATGTTAATGACGTGGAGATCGCCCGGTGGGAAGCACCCCCTGCCAGAAGCGAGCCTTGTCGTCAGGCGTGGGGCCGGTTTCCTGTTCCCGTTCATACTCCTGTTCGGTGGGTATATCTTCCTGCACGGGCATCTCACCCCAGGAGGAGGGTTCCAGGGAGGGGCAGTCATCGCTTCGGCGTTCCTTCTCCTGTACCTTGGTATTCCAGGATACTTCCTCGCCCGACGGCCACTGGTGATGATTGAGAGTCTAACCGGGATCACGTTCGTGGGAATCGGCATCATCGGGCTGGCAGTGGGTGGCTATTTTCTCAACAACTTCCTTCCCAAGGGAAGCGTGTTCTCCCTGTTCAGTGCGGGAGTGATCCCGATCCTTTACACAGTGATCGGGCTCAAGGTCGGGGCGGAGCTTGCAGGTGTGGTGGCGAACATGATTGGAGGGGGAGCAGAATGAACGTCGGGGATCCGATGGTCTACGTTGGTGCAGTCGGTCTGATTCTGATCGGCCTATTTACCGTCATCACCCGGCGAAACCTGATCAAGATCATCCTCGGTCTCACCCTGCTCGACGGCGGGGTCAACCTGCTGCTGGTGGCAGTTGGCTATATTCAGGGCCGAACCGCCCCGATCATCACTCCGGTGCATCACGACACTGCTCAGATGGTTGATCCGATCCCCCAAGCCCTCGTCCTCACTGCGATCGTGATTGGACTCGGGGTAACCGCCCTCGGCCTTGGGCTGGCGATCCGTGTGTACGGACATTACAACACC
>CAZZJU010000149.1:0-3093 GCA_964654805.1 uncultured Thermotogae bacterium
GGACACGGTTCTTCAGCACCGCGGCCTTGCCCACATAGATCACTTTCCCGCGGGTGTCGCGCATCAGGTACACTCCGGGCGCGGCAGGAAGCTGCGCCAGTCTCTCTGCCAGCCTATCCGAGTTCGTCATCCCGCCCCATGGTAGCGAGGGCGGAAGACGGACTCAAGCTACATAATCCGCTTCAGCCGCGGGTTCGGAGTGATCCCGGGGATGCGGCCGCGCTTGGCAACGGGCCGACCCTCGATCTCCTTGATGTCGGCGGTGAAGTCGATCGGGGGTGCGCCGGAGATGGCGCTCCCCACTCCGAACGCGTCGACCGGCGCGTTCTTGGCGCGGAACAGCCTGATCCGGTCGGGGTCGATCCCACCGGAGACGACGATGCGTACGTGTCCGAAACCAGCCTGATCGAGGCGGGCCCGCACTTCCTTGACGAGCTCCGGGGTGACGCGTCCCCGCTCGCTCGGGGTGTCGAGCCGCACTCCCCACAGCCGGTCTCCCAGGGCACGGGCGACGCGCAGGCTCTCCTCTGCCTCGTCCTTGAACGTGTCTACAAGGGCGATCCGCCGCACCTGCGGATCGATGTGCCGGTCGAATGCCTCGACCGCCTGTACCGTGTCCCCGATGCACAGGATGAGGGCGTGGGGGATCGTCCCGGACGGTGTGATCCCGGCGAGCCGCGCCCCGGCCGGGGTGGCGCATCCCTGGCCCCCGCCGATCACCGCGGCGTACTCCAGACGCGGGGAGACGTCGGGATGCACGTGCCGCGCCCCAAAGTGAATCACCGGAATCTCGCCCGCCGCCTCCACGCAGGCGCGCGCTTGCGTGGCCCAGCCCGATTCGTGCGCCAGGATCCCGAGGATTGCGGTCTCGTAGATTCCGAACGATCGGTACGGCCCGCGGATGCGCAGCACCACCTCCTTCTCGTCCATCGCCTCCCCCTCAGCGAGCCCCCATACCTCGCTCCCCGGGGGAAGGACGCGGGAGAGGAGCGCTTCCACCTCGCGCATCCCGCACAGGATCCCAGCGCGGGCGGGAAAGACCTCCATCGTCACTCGCGGGTCGACCCCCTCCTGCTCCAGGATGCGGCGGGCGTTCAGGAAGTAGACGTCCGCTGTCTCGCCGGACAGGACCTTCTCTGACGGCACAAACCGCTCCTCGGAGTTCATCCTTCCTCCCCGACGAGGCGCGCGCCGAACACCGTCTCCATGTGGCGCAGCCCGAACCGGTGGGCATCCGGGTCGAACGACGCTACTCCGTCTCGGCGCACCGTGATCCGGTAGCCGCGGAAGTAGGCGTCGGCGACGGTGTGCAGCACGCAGATGTCAGTGCACACCCCGCAGAACGTCAGTTCCTCCACCCCGAGCTTCTGAAGCCGGCGATGCAGATCGGTCTCGAAAAACGCGCTGTAGGTCACGGTCTCGATGAGGGTGCCGCGGTCCAAGTAGGGGGCAAGCTCCGGGATGATCTCCGCCTCCACCGTGCCGCGAATGCAGTGCGGCGGGTAGATCGCAAATTCACGGTCGTCCGGCTCATGGGCATCCGCGGTGAAGAAAACCGGCATCTCCTGATCGAGTGCTTCCTCCACCATCCGACGGACGGCGGGGATGATCCTCCGCGCTTCGGCTCCACAGAACAGCGGATATCCCTCCTCCAGGAACCCCCGCTGCATATCAACCACGATCAACGCTCGGTTCGAACCCATTTTCGATCACCCCTTCGAGGGATGATAGATCCAGGACTCGTTGGTTTCAACGGATGGTTCTCCTCTCATGTGCCAACCTTGTCTTAATAATCCGCCACGAAGCTCGCCCCTTCCCGATTTATGTGTGGAATATATCCTTAAGGATGAACTCGCCATTGTCCCCTGGAGAGGTGAGACTCGGTCTTTCCGAGTCTAAAAGCGAATAGTACAAAGTTGAGGAAGGTCATGATAGTCAGGTAAGTGTGTTGAATCTTGCTTAGTTACGGTGAATGCCGGCTTGATTTTCGGGGGTTATTTCAGTAAAGTTATGGTCGTTAATGGGAAAGTGGTCTTTACAGTGAAAAAGTTCGTGCGTCGTTATTTATTTTTTTTCCTTAATCAAGCGATTGCCCTTGCCAAGAAGCACAACCTGAACCCAAATGTGTTCATTGTGCTCTCTGTAGTGGGAATGGTAATCCACGCGCTTTACTACCTCCCTTGGTTCAAGGGCGGGACGGTTGACCTTGCGTTCCTCGTGACATTGCGTTTCCTCGGGATCTTAGGGCCTGCTTATATCATCCTCAAAGGGAAGAAAATCGCTCCTGCAATTAACGCGTCGTTCGTCATCAGCTGGACGTTGAGCACCGCTTGGCACGTGTGCTACTACGTGTACCTGTGACGGGTTGATCCCGAACGTAACTCAGTTATAATCCAGTTTGTAAACGATTCGGGGACGTAGCTCTAACTGGGAGAGCGCCTGCTTTGCACGCAGGAGGTTGGCGGTTCGAATCCGCTCGTCTCCACTGCTGCTAGACCTCAATCCAGCGCGGTTCAAGAAGTTCTCGGTTCAGTGTCCCGGCTTCAGCCTGTTCGATGACTTCGTCTAGCCGTCCATCAGCCTTCCAGCGGGCAAGGCGGTCGGTGAGCGGGGCCGCTCCGAGAGCTTCGGCGCCGGTGATCGCCCCGGCGGAGAATGCATCCGCGAGCTTCTTCCGAAATTGCGGCTCGCGGGTCAGGTGATGATCGAGGATCGTCAAGGAAGCCTTTGTTTCTTTCACGGTGTGAATGCAGTTCCCGATCGCCCGGGCGAGGGTCTCCTTCGACTGAAACGGGCCGAGGAGGTAGGTCGCCGGACCGTCGAGGATCAGGACATCCGGTTTCTCCTCGATGATCCAGGCGGCGTAGTCCTCGATGATCGGCCCCTGCAGATCGGATGAATAGAGGAGCTTCCTTCCGCCGTGTTCCACCACCACTCCGAGCACCCATCCCGGCGAGGCGTACTCGATCCCGTGGAACAACGGCGCGGTGAACCGGACCATGGTGTCTCCGATCGTGAACGCACGGCCGTCGGCGAACGCGATCCGGGCATTGGATCCCGTTTCATCCACCCACGGTCCCTCCGCCCACAGCC
>CAZZJU010000150.1:0-2993 GCA_964654805.1 uncultured Thermotogae bacterium
TACAAGTACCGAAACTCGACTGGTCCCGCTCCCAACTCGGTTGTCACCTCGTGGGAGGTAAGATATGGTGCGATTTCAGTCTGGGATTCACTTCCCGTTCGGTGATCAAACGACAGGGTTACCGAGTAGAACCCAGGTGCGACGAACCGCTTGCTCGCCGGGACAGATCCCGGAATCGTCTCAATCGTGAGGACAGCGGTATCAAGCCTTCCTGGGACGAGGGATACCTTACGCACCGGACCGCCGGAGACTGTCACTTCAAGCGGGGCGGTGGCAAGAGTCGCGTGGTAGAAAGTGATGCGAAAAACTCCATCGGTCGGCGTATCCACTACGTAAGGAACGAATGCAGAGAACCGGGCAGTGACATACTCTGGCTTCCATTCGAGCGAGTTCAATGGGACCGGCTGAGTTTCAATGTAGATATCATTCCCAAGCGTATGAATCTGAGCGCCAACAAGAGAGGTAAGCTCAGCCAACCCGATGTAATAGACCCCGTCTTTATCGAGGAGTGAGCTGGGCGAGACAGACTCATCTCCGTTAGCCCATCGCACTCGAAACTTCCCGCCGGTGGAGGCAACCTCCGCTCCGAGCCACAATCCGCACTCACGCAGAGGAACGAAAGGCTCTCCCCCGCGAATGAAGACGGGGTGGTTTAGATTGAGCACTTCTCCGTTTAGATACAGCTGCTCCGCCCCTTGCACACTGAGGGCGGTAAAAAGGAGAAGCGCAAACCCGAGAACCGCCCCGCCCCTCATCCGGGCTAGGCCTCCTCCGCGCCCTCCTTGTCGACGCGGATGCGCAGTTCGACATTGATGTCCTTGTACAGGTTGATCGTCACTGAGTGCGGCCCTGTAGTCTCGATCGGATGTTCAAGTTTCACGCGCGATGCCTCGATTTCCTCCCCTAGCTCCTCTTTGATCTTCCCTACAATGTCTTCGATCCGTACCGAACCATACAGGCGATCGTCGTCATGCGCTTTCCGTACGAAGACGAGTGTTTTATCCGCTAATGCTTCCCGCAATCGGAGTGCGCGTGCCTCCCGTTCTTCGAGTTCGGCTTGATGCGCCTCTCGTGCTTTAGCGAACCGGGCAATGTTGTGCGGCGTAGGTTTAACAGCGAGGCGCTTCGGGAAGAGGTAATTGCGCGCGTAGCCGTCCGCAACTTCTACCACCTCACCCACGTGTCCCAACGAATCGATCGTTTCAGTCAGAAGTACCTTGGTAGCTATTTTGTATCACCCCTCTTTATGTTCACGCTGCATTTTAGTGATCCCGCCTCTCAAGATCAACGTAGGGCATCACTGGTGAGGAATACAGAGTTGAACCGGTTATCAACGACATTACTAATTCTCCACGCGATTGATCCGACAGAGCCACCGCGTGTTCGACGTGACGCGCCGCTTACGGTTACAATCAACAGCATAGATGACGGACAAAATTCGTGTGTACGGATATCGGTGGGTGGTGCTGGTGGCGTTCATGGCGGTGGTAGCCGTGAACCAGCTCCTTTGGATTTCGTTCGCTTCGATCACCGGCCCAGCGGCCAAATTTTACGGGGTGAATGACCTTGCGATCGGTCTTTTGTCGCTTGTATTTATGGCTGTGTTTATCATCGTATCGATCCCTGCTTCGTGGGCGATCGATACGTACGGGATCCGAACCGGAGTGGGAATCGGTGCCTTCCTTACCGGAATGTTCGGCTTATTGCGCGGAGCGTTTGCTGCGAATTACGCGGTGGTTCTGACCTGCCAGATCGGAATAGCAGTCGGCCAGCCGTTCGTCCTCAACGCGGTTACCAAAATCTCCGGGCGTTGGTTCCCACTACGGGAACGAGCTACTGCGGCGGGGCTGGGATCATTGGCGATCTATCTTGGTATCCTGATTGGCCTTGCTGCAACGCCACAGCTTGTAAATCTAATCGGAATCCAAGGGATGCTGCACTTTTACGGAATCGTCGCTGCAGTGGCCGCAATGCTATTTTTCGTCTTTGTCAGGGAACGACCGCCGACCCCAGTCGGCAGTGAGGAGCGATTGCTGGTACTGGATGGGTTTAAAGAACTCTTCCGCCGACGGGATTTTCTGCTGTTGCTGTTTTTATTCTTCATCGGGCTTGGTGTGTTCAATGCAGTGACAACGTGGATTGAGGACATCGTTCGTCCCCGCGGATTTTCCATCAATCAAGCCGGAGTCGCCGGTGGGCTCTTGGTCCTCGGCGGAGTGATCGGGGCGATTGTTCTCCCGCCGTTATCGGACCGTGTCCGCCGCAGAATTCCGTTCATTATCCTCGCGCTTGCCGGGGCGATCCCCGGACTTATCGGAATAACTTTCGCGACCAGCTACTGGCTTCTGCTTGTATCGGCGTTTATGCTCGGGATGTTTCTCTTGAGCTCGGGACCGCTTGGGTTTCAGTATGCAGCTGAACTTACCCATCCCGTGCCCGAAGGGACATCAAACGGCCTCCTTTTGCTCGCCGGTCAGATTTCTGGGATCCTGTTTATTATCGGAATGGATGCGATGAAATCCCCGGAGTCAGGCTCGATGACCGTACCGCTTTCTGTGCTCATCGGGTTGATGGCGTTGTGTCTTTTGCTCGCTGCGCGGTTGCGGGAATCACCTCTTCTTATGCGTGTCGACAGAGAGTGAGAGACAGAGGTTGTTTTATCGAGATCCACTGTGTTATTGTCGCGTTCATGGTGGTCGATACTTTTTGATCAAGCCTGTGGTATACTTGTTCAGGAAGGGGTGAATATGTGTCTCGCCGAGTGGATGCGGCGCCGCGATCGGGTGCTGGTAATGGGAATTCTCAATACAACTCCGGATTCATTCTATGATGGGGGCAAATATACAAGTGTCGATGCCGCCGTGGCACGTGCTCGTAAGTTGATTGCAGAAGGAGCGGATATCATCGACGTCGGCGGCGAATCGAGCCGGCCCGGGGCAGCGCCGGTTCCAGCTGAAGTCGAGCTTTCTCGAGTCGTTCCGGTAATCGAGCAG
>CAZZJU010000151.1:0-2901 GCA_964654805.1 uncultured Thermotogae bacterium
CCCGGTAATGGAAAAATGGCTGGACGATGACACCGAGCTGCTCGTCAACTCCTCCGGCAGGTTCGTGATCGGCGGACCGGCGGCTGACACCGGGATCACCGGCCGCAAGATCATCGTCGACACCTACGGCGGTTACGGGTCGCACGGGGGGGGAGCGTTCTCCGGCAAGGATCCGACCAAGGTGGACCGCTCCGGTTCGTACATGGCCCGCTACGTAGCGAAGAACATCGTCGCTGCCGGGCTCGCCCGTGAGGTGGAGATCCAGATCGCCTACGCGATCGGTCGTGCCGCGCCGCTTGCGGTCAACGTGGACACGTATGACACCGGGGAGTATCCAGACGATGTGCTGCGTGCGGCGGTGCTTGAGGTGTTCGACTTCCGGCCAGGAGCGATCATCGATCGACTCGAGCTGCTTCGCCCGATCTACGAGCCATTCGCGTGCTACGGCCACTTCGGCCGGATTGAGCTTGATCCGCCGTGGGAGCGAACCGACCGGACAGAGGAGCTGCGAGCCGCCCTTCCAAGCAAGGGGATAATCGCTTAGCCGGAGATCTCGATCCTTTTCACCCCGGAAAAAGAGGAGATCATCTCCCCGATCTCCGACAGATCGACCGTACCACGGTGCCGGATCATGATCCGTAACGTGACGATCTTTTCCTCCTCGCTCCACTCCCAACCGATCACCTGCGCCCGCATCCCAACCTTGCGGCAGTGCGCGAGCACAGCAGTGCGCACATCCTCCCGCTTGTCCGGCAGGACCTCCAACGCGATGGTGTGATAGACGGCGCTTGGAATCCGCTGCTCGACCCGATCGATCAGTCCGAGAACGGCCAATCCGATTATCGCCCCGCCGAGAGCGAGTATGTAAAGTCCTTCTCCGGCAACGATCCCCACTCCAGCGACGAACCATACAGAAGCAGCGGTAGTGAGCCCGCGCACCCAATCACCAACGCGAAGGATCGTGCCCGCGCCGAGGAAACCGATGCCGGTGATGATCCCGGCCGCAACCCGGCCCGGGTCGACGCGCATCAGTCCGCCCCACGCGCCGGACTGGGCGATGATCGCCGGAATCGCCTCGAACGTGACGATGACGAGTGCCGATCCGATCCCGACAAGGAGATGGGTGCGCAGCCCGGCTGGACGGCCGTGGAACTCCCGCTCGAGACCAATCATCCCGGAGAGGGCAGCAGCGAGAAGAACGCGTCCGAGAAAGACGAGCTCGATCATGCTTATCCTAGAGCAGTGCCCGTGTCGCGATTTTCTCCTGAATGAACGCGATCGTTTCGGCAAGCGGTTTCGCCCCGAGGTCCTCCTCGCTGCGCAGCCGAATGGCGACCGCACCGGCGTCACGCTCGCGCGGGCCGACGACGAGCATGTACGGAATCTTCTGGAGCTGCGCCTGACGTATCATGTAGTTGAGCGTCCGGCTCCGGTCGGTCCACGCCTCGGCCCGGATCCCGGCCGAGACGAGCTCGTCGCGCACCTTGGCCGCGTAGTCGAGCACATCGGCATTCACCGGCAGTACCACCGCCTGCACCGGGGAGAGCCAGACCGGGAACGCCCCGGCATAGTGCTCAATCAGGATCCCGAAGAACCGCTCCAACGACCCGAGGAGCGCGCGGTGAACCATGTATGGCCGGTGCTCCTTTCCGTCCTCGCCGACGTAGGTCATGTCGAACCGCTCCGGCAGGTTGAAATCGAACTGGATCGTGGATAGCTGCCAGCTGCGCCCGAGGCTGTCGTGCACGTCGATATCGATCTTCGGCCCGTAGAACGCGCCCTCGCCCGGCTTCACCGAATAGGCAATCCCGCACTCTTCCACCGCCCGGCGCAGCGATGCGGTCGCCCGGTCCCAATCGGCCGGATCACCGACGTACTTGTCCGGGCGGGTGGAGAGATACGCCTCGATGTCCTCGAACCCGAACGCAGCGAGCATCCGGGTGGAAAACCGGATCACCTCTTCGATTTCCTCCTCGATCCGCTCTGGTTGGCAGATAATGTGGGCGTCGTCCTGGGTGAACCCGCGCACGCGCAGTAGCCCGTGCAGCACGCCACTGCGTTCGTAGCGGTACACCGTGCCCAGCTCGGCAAACCGCATCGGCAGGTCGCGGTAAGACCGGGTGGCGCTCTTGTAGATCATGATGTGGAACGGACAGTTCATCGGCTTGATGAAGTATTCCTGGCCTTCGATATCCATCGGGGCGTACATCGCCTCGCGGTAGAAGTCGAGGTGTCCGCTTCGTTCCCACAGCCCGGCGCGACCGACGTGCGGGGTGTAGACAAGCTCATAGCCCGACTTGTAGTGTTCCTCTTTCCAGAACGTCTCAATCACGTGGCGGATCCGCGCTCCCTTCGGATGCCACAGGGCGAGCCCGGGGCCGATTTCGTCGGACATCGAATACAGGTCGAGCTCGCGCCCGAGCTTGCGGTGGTCGCGCGCCTTAGCTTCCTCGACCTGAGTCAGATAGGAATCGAGTTCCTTCTTGGTGAAGAACGCGGTACCGTAGATCCGCTGAAGCATCACCGCGGTTGGGTCTCCCCGCCAGTAGGCGCCGGCGACCCCGGTCAGCTTAAAATACTTTGCCTGTCCGGTCGAGCGCAGGTGCGGGCCGCGGCACAGATCGATGAACTCCCCCTGTTTGAACAGGGTAACTGTTTCGTCCTCGATTTCATCGAGCAATTCGAGCTTCAAGTCCTCCCCGCGGCGGATGAGCAGGGCGCGCGCGTCTCCCTTGGAGACCTCGCTCCGCTCGATCGGGAGATCCTCGGCGATGATCTTGCGCATCTCGGCCTCAATCTTCTCCAGGTCCTCCGGGGAGAACGTCTGCTCGAGCTCAAAATCGTAGTAAAAGCCGTCTTTTATCGCCGGACCGATCCCTAGCTTCACCTGCGGGAACAGCC
>CAZZJU010000152.1:0-2835 GCA_964654805.1 uncultured Thermotogae bacterium
AGTACGGCGATAGCCGTGGGATTCAGTTCGCGCTATAATTAATTTACTTAACAACACGAAAGGAAGGTGATGAAGATGAAATGGGGGATCATGCTGTTAGTATTGCTGGTAGTTGGAGTTGTAGGAGCGGGAGCATCCCTTTCGCTCTGCGATTACCACGCTCCGCAGACTAGTATGTCTGACCTCAAATTATCTTTGAGCTACCGCTATTTCGACGATCCGGCTACTGCTGGGGTTGATATTAACTCTGGACGAGTAACGGCTGACTACAGACGTCTATTTGATTCTGCTGATTTCGGTTATACCATCGCCGGGACGGCGGAACTTGACCTGGCCAATTTCGAGCTCGCCGGTGGGCTTTGGCAAGGGTCCGGCACCCTCCGGTACTACTTGCGCGATGATATGCCGATATTTGGATTTGGAGGTGCAGAAACGTCGTTTTCTCTCGGTCAGCCCAAGCCTGGCGTCAACGTGAGTGTGGGGATTGGATACGGTCGATTCAGTGACGTAACGCCCCTTGCCAAGGCGTTCAAGATCCAGAAGGATCTTCTTGCTCTTGGAGCCATTTCTAAGCCTCTTGCTGATGACGTCCTGATGTCAGTAGCCACGGCAATCGGTAAGAAGGTGGAATACAAGACGATAAAGGATCTCGTCGCTGCGGTTGAGCAAATCATCGAGAAGGCTGCTGGAGTAACGTTGGACGCACGTGCGCTTCTCACGATCGAGGACGATATTCGTGCCACCGGCGATGAAGTGAGTTGCGGTTGGGCCGTTCAAGGTGGGTTAGGGTATGAACTCACCGATCCGTACAATGATAGCCATGACGTTCTAGTCACGGCATCCGCTGATGCCGCTTTCGCTCCCCAACCCGGTGCTCAGCTTGTGTTCCACGCGGGGTTCCATGGGCCGTTCGATATCATGGCGGAGAACACGTTGACGGTAAACGTGTCTTACGACTATGCATTGAAGGAAGATGTTGACCTGGTATTCAATTACCAGTTCCAGCGGATCCAGCCGCGAGGAGGAGCTCCTGCTGAAAGCCAGTCAGCGACTTGCTCGGTCGTGTTTAACCTTGGCGGAGCGGACGTATCGATACAGGTAGGCCTTTCCAAAACAGCAGGCGCGGTCGGTTGGTCCAAAGACGTCACAATCTCTGCCGGTATGGATCTCCTGTAAGAGGTATAACCGGGAGCATCTGATATTCCGCGCAATTCGACCGGGGAAGCAGCACGCTTCCCCGGGTTTTTGTTGTTGTTTCATGGGGATGAGAGAAGGGAGCAGAGATGGGGAAAGTAGTCTTGATAACCGGATCCTCTTCTGGCATCGGTGCAGCGTGCGCTGCGCATCTAGCGCGGAACGGTTGGGTTGTCTACGGCACCAGCCGTAATCCGGCTGCGGAGAATGTCAATGGAATACGTATGGTCCGCATGGACGTTAATGACGACAGCTCGGTTCGGGATGGGATCGGGCTAGTAGTTAATGAAGCAGGGCGAATCGATGCGGTAGTGAACAACGCTGGCTTCGGAATCGCAGGCGCGGTCGAAGACACGTCGATCGATGAAGCGAAAGAGCTGTTCGAAACCAACTTCTTCGGAGTCCTTCGCGTATGCCGTGCGGTTCTACCTCATATGCGGGCTCAGGGCAGCGGAACGATAGTGAACATCTCGTCCATCGCCGGCAGGATCGGTCTTCCCTATCAGGGGATGTACAGCGCGACCAAATTTGCGGTGGAGGGGATGAGCGAGGCGCTACGCATGGAGACCCGGCCGTTCGGAATCCGGGTGGTACTGATCGAACCGGGTGATTTTCACACCGGATTCACTGCCAATCGACGGAAAGTGGCGGCCGCTGCGGAATCACCGTATGAAGAGCAGTTCAAACGTGCACTTGCGGTCGCGGAGCACGATGAACTCACTGGCTCGGCGCCGGAGTTGGTCGCTCGCCTTGTTCTCAGGATCCTGAGGAGCCGGTCACCACGAGTTCGCTACACCGTAGGAGCGCCGTTTCAGCGGCTCGCCGCCGCGGCCAAAGGGGTGCTCCCATCGGGGTTCTTCGAGTGGGCGTTGATGAAGTACTATAAGTTGATGTAGGAGGCGGACGTGGATCTGTTCGAAAAATGCCGCGCGTTCTTCACCGACTCGGATGCAGCGCGGGTGATGGGATATCCGATGAGCCCACGCGAGGCGCAGAAGCTCGGGATGTATCCATTCTTCATCCCACTGAACGAGACCGACGGAACCGAGGTGACGATCAATGGTCGGCGGTTGATCATGATCGGCTCGAACAACTATCTCGGGCTGACCGCCCATCCCGCGGTGCGGCAGGCGGCACAGGAAGCGATCGATAAGTACGGGACGAGCTGCACCGGATCACGGTTTTTGAACGGGACATTGGAACTGCACACCGAGCTTGAGGAACGACTGGCTCGTTTCCTTGGGAAGGAGAAAGCACTTATATTTAGCACCGGGTACCAGACGAACCTCGGGGTCATCTCGGCGCTCGTTGGCCGCGAAGACGTCATCATCGCTGACAAGGAGGATCACGCAAGCATCATCGACGGCGCCCGCATGGCGCTTGGCCGGCTACTCCGGTTCCGCCACAACGACATGGACGACCTCGAGCGTATCCTCCAGGGGATTCCCGCCAAGGCGGGGAAGCTCGTGGTAGTGGACGGGGTGTTCAGCATGAGTGGAGAGGTGGCTCCATTGCCGGACATCGTTGCGTTGTGCCGGAAGTACGGGGCGCGCCTCCTGGTCGACGATGCCCATGGAGTAGGGGTGACCGGACGCGGTCGCGGGACAGCGGCCCAGTTTGGGTTGACTGATGAAGTTGATC
>CAZZJU010000153.1:0-2834 GCA_964654805.1 uncultured Thermotogae bacterium
CGACTTTCCGTCCGGGCGCAGATAGGGGAGGGTCCCGTCCTTGCGCACCGCGGCGAGGCGTCGGGTCAGCCGGTGGGCGAGCGTGATCGGAAGCGGCATCAATTCATGTGTTCCGGTGCAGGCGTAGCCGTACATGATCCCCTGGTCACCGGCGCCGATCTTGTCGTAATCATTCTTCGCCGCCCCGTTCCGCGCTTCTTTGGCCCTTTCCACCGCCGCAGCGATCTCCGGAGACTGACCATGGATGGTCGACAGGATCGCACAGTCGCGGTAATTGAATCCATAATCCGGTTGGTGATAGCCGACCTCCTTGATCACCCGCCGGGCGATCCGATCGATGTCGACGTAAGTCTCGGTCGAGATTTCCCCGCCGACGAGGACCAACCCGGTGGTGAGGAACGTTTCACACGCCACGTGAGCTTGCTTGTCCTCGGTGAGGATCGCGTCGAGGACGGCGTCCGAGATGCGGTCGGCGATCTTGTCCGGGTGCCCTTCGGTGACCGACTCCGATGTGAGAAAATGCCTGCGCATAGCGCCTCCTTCCGAGGTTGATGAAATCCTAGCCGCGATGTGCATGGTTCGCAAGGCGGTATAGGTGGCGTAACGAGTATCGAACAACAAACGATGAATATTGGTACAGGGTCGAGGTTATCGTTGCTATATCAACCGGATTTTGCTAGAAACCCTTGACAGCGGCTTCGATTCGTGCTATGGTGCTTGACGTATTGGAGGTATTATCGAGTGAACAAATTTAGTGTGGTTTCTGTCCTGCTCGTCCTGGTTATTACCCTGATTATCGGGGGTGGGCCTTAACGGGTTGGACGGGACCACACAATAAAAAGCCGAAAAAGGGCCGTCCAACCGGGCGGCCCTAAATTTTTGCTCAAAGGAGGGAGTGATGAGACTGACCGGCGCGCAGATCGTGTGGGAGATGTTGCGGCGCGAGGGGGTGGAGGTGGTGTTCGGCATCCCGGGCGGGGCGATCATGCACACCTACCATCCACGGAGTGAATATGGAGTTCGTCACGTCCTCGTCCGCCATGAGCAGGGAGCGGCCCACGCCGCTGACGGTTATGCCCGCGTCTCCGGCCGAGTGGGGGTGGCGATCGCCACTTCCGGGCCGGGGGCGACGAACCTGGTCACGGGCATCGCGACCGCGATGATGGACTCCTCCCCGATCGTTTGTATCACCGGTCAGGTACCCACTTCCCTTATTGGCTCGGATGCGTTCCAGGAGACGGACATCACCGGGATCACCCTTCCGATTACCAAGCACAATTACCTGGTGACAAACGTGCATGACTTGCCCACTGTGATCCACGAGGCGTTCTACATCGCACGCCATGGTCGCCCCGGGCCGGTGTTAATCGACCTCCCCAAGGACGTACAGCAGGCAGCGACCGAGTTCATCCCCCCGCCCGCGGAGGTACGCCTCCCGGGCGAGGCGTACACCAATAATAACGATGGTTTAAAGGAGGCTGTCCACCGCGCTGCACGGTTGATAGATGAGGCGACCAGTCCGGTAATCCTCGCTGGACACGGAGTAGTGATGGCCGGCGCTGAGGGAGTCCTGTTGCAGTTTGCAGAGAAGCTGAATGCCCCGGTTGCGGTCACCCTGCTCGGCAAGGGCGGATTCCCGGATTCCCATCGCTTGTCTCTGGGGATGATGGGGATGCACGGGGATGCGGTGGCGAACCGGGCGATTCAGGAGGCAGACCTGTTGATCGGGCTCGGGATGCGGTTTGACGATCGGGTTACCGGAGATCTCGAGCGGTACGCCCCGCGGGCACGCAAGGTGCACGTTGACCTCGATGCGGCCGAGCTGAACAAACTCGTCCCAGTGGATGTGCCGGTGCAGGGAGACGTGCGCCGGGTGCTCGAAGCTCTCCTCCCACTGGTCGCCGCGGTGGAGCAGCGTGAGTGGTTGAACCGGATCGAGCGGTGGCGGGAGGAGGCGCGATCGCTCGACATCGTCCGTTGTCCACCGGACGCGCGCCTCACCGTGCCCCATGTAATCGATGCCATCTGGAAGGCGACCGCCGGGGAGGCGATCGTGGTGACGGACGTTGGTCAACACCAGATGTGGGCCGCGCAATACTACCGGCTGGATCGCCCCAACGCGTTCGTCACCTCCGGTGGGTTGGGAACGATGGGGTTCGGGCTCCCGGCAGCGATCGGGGCCCAGATCGCCCGTCCCGAAGCCGAAGTGTGGGCGGTGGTGGGGGACGGCGGTCTGCAGATGACCGTGCAGGAGCTGGCGACCGTATTCCAAGAGAAGCTACCGCTACGCATCGCCCTGTGCAACAACGGCTATCTGGGAATGGTCCGCCAATGGCAGGAGATGTTCTACGATAAGCGGTATGAGTCGACCCGCCTGGTCAATCCCGATTTCGTGAAGCTGGCGGAGGCGTACGGAATTCGCGCCTGGCGCGTCGACGATCCGGAAGGAGCAGCCCGGGCGATCGAGGAGGCGAGGAGACATCCCGGGCCGGCACTGATCGATTTTCACGTGGTGGAAGAAGGGGAGTATGGGAACGTGTATCCGATGGTTCCGGCCGGCGCTGCTCTGCACGAGATGATCCGTCGTCCCCTCTCCTCAGCCGGAGGTGAAGGATGAAGCGCACACTGATCGCCCGCGTTGAGGATAAGCCCGGGGTGCTCAACCGCGTCGCCAGCCTGTTCCGGCGGCGGGCGTTCAACATCGAGAGCCTGACCGTCGGGCACACCGAAAACCCGGGGATATCCAGGATGACAATCGTGGTGGACTCCACCCGCACCGACGCCGAGAAGGTGGCACAGCATCTGTACAAGCTAGTGAACGTGATCCGAGTGGA
>CAZZJU010000154.1:0-2815 GCA_964654805.1 uncultured Thermotogae bacterium
GATTGAGGTAATCCGGCGGATGAATGCCACCAACCGCCGCGGCCCGTTCCAACGGAAGATCGGAGCTGGGATGACGGTCGCCGAGTTCAAGGAGAAGATGGCCCAGGGAAGGATGGGGCACGTCGGGCTGCGCGAGTCGGTGGGGATGATATTCGACACGTTGGGATGGGAGCTGACCCAGTTTGAGACCGCGGTCGAGCCGCTCGTCGCCGATCGGGCCATTCGTACCCCGCACGTGAAGGTCGATCCCGGCGCGGTGCGCGGCTTGAAACAGACGGCGCACGGCTACCGCGGGGACGATGAGCTGGTGACCCTCACCTTCATCGCCGGGCTTGATGAGCCGGAGGAGGCGGATACGATCCGAATAACCGGAGTTCCGGATCTCGAGATCGTGCTGCACGGGACGAACGGGGATCTCGCTACCGCGGCGATCGTCGTGAACGCGATCCCGCGCGTGATCGCCGCCCCGCCGGGCCTCGTCACGATGCGCGACCTTCCGATCGTCACCGTCGGTCGGTGAGCAGGGCCTGCGCAGCGAGTCTCCCGGACCGGACCGCCCCTTCGATCGTCGCCGGCCAGCCGGTGCGGGTGTAGTCGCCGGCGAGGTACAGCCCGGGGATTGGCGTTCGAGACGGCGGACGCAGCGTCTCCGCCCCCGGCGCGGGGACGAACGTCGCCCCCGGGTGGCGGACGACCAGGGAATCGAGCAATCGAGCGTTCTTGACTTTCGGGAGAAGGGCTCCGAGGGCGGAAACGAGCCCGGAGACGATTTCGTCGTTTCGCAACGGGATGAGCTCCCCCGCCGCGCTCTGGGAGATCGCGATGTGCGTCGGGCCCGAGCCTCCCTGGATGCGCGTGACGTCGAAAACGGCCTGTACCGGAGAATCGACCCCGATCACGAACTCCTCGTCCATCACTTCCCGGTCGAACCACAGGTGGACGTTCACGATCGGGGAGCCCCTGAGCCCGCTTAGCCGGGCGAACGACGGATCTGCCCGTAGTTCGGCGGGAACGAGAGAGCTTACCCGGTCGGGGCCCACGGCGAGGATCACCCCGTTCCCTTCGAGCGTGGTTCCATCCGCGAGCCTCACCCCGGCCGCCCTTCCGCCCTCGATCAGGACCTCCTCCGCACTGCGGCCGAGCAGCACTCTTCCGCCGCGGCCCTTTAGAAACTGGACTGCGCTTCCGAAGGCATGGGAGAGGGGCCGGGTGAACAGCCCCATGTCCGCCCCGTGTGCTCGGAAGAAGCCGTTTGCGAACACAAACCGGGCCGCGCGTGCACTCACCGCGTCCGGGAGTGCGTTCAGCGCGGCGACCGCGATCGGGGCCCACAGCCGCGCAACCGCCCGCCGGGACTGACGATGGCACGCGAGCCATTTCCCAAACGTCTCCTCCTCCCGCGGAGCCCGCAGGATGAGCGCTATCCCAGCGAGCGCGGCCCCGACCCGCTCCCCCCACGTTAGCGGACTATAGCGGAGGAGCGAAGGGAGGAGGTGGAGCGGCCCGGGAAGCGGGGATGAGTAGACCGCACTCCTACCGCCGGGATGGCAGATCGGGACATACAGCCGCGGTTGAAACCGGACCGCATCGCCCGCGCCGATCAGCTCTAATAGTGCAATCGTCTCGGTACAAGCGCGCATGAGGACGTGCACGCCGTAGTCGATTTCCTCATCCATCCGGGAGTACTTGAACGATGCCGCCCGCCCGCCGAGCCGGGGTGTCCGCTCGATCAGCACGGTCTTAACCCCGGCTTGCCCGAGCTGACAGGCAGCGGAGATCCCGGCCGGGCCGCCGCCGACGATCAGTACCCGCGCCATAGGAACGCTCCAACGAACGTGCGTGCGAGGAGGGAGAGCTTCTCGAACTTTGTCAACGAAACCCTTCCGGAGAAGACATCGTAGCTGTGGGCCTCGATCCGATCGAGGATCTTTCCGTACACGCGCCCGAGGAAGAGCGGAAACGGGCGGGCGTGGCGGGGGAGAGCCGGGATGATCCCAATTCCGCGCCCGATCCGATCACGAGCGCGTCCTGCCTCGAACGCGAGGAGGGCCCGCATCCGGTCGGACATCGTTCCGGAGAGGATCTCATCATCGGTCACCCCGAACCGGGCGAGGTCCTCCTGTGGAAGGTAGATCCGGTCGCGGGCGGCGTCTTCGGCTACGTCGCGGACGATGTTGGCGATCTGCAGCCCGATTCCAAGGTCGATCCCGCGGGCGCGGGTTTCGTCCCCCACCGGCCCACCGGCGAGTACGGGCAGAACCGCCAGCCCGACCGCGGACGCGACACGGTAGCAGTACTCGGAGAGCTCATCGAACGTGGCGTAGCGCGACACGATGAGGTCCATCTCGACACCGTCGATGATCGCAGCGAGATCCCGCGGATCGACGGAGAACCGGGCGATCGTGTCAGCGAGGGCGAGATCGACCCCGGGGACTGGGCTTCCGGAAGCGGCCTTGCGCAGTCGGGCCCGCAGCGCGGCAAGCTTATCCCTCTTTTTAGATAGTGGTGCGGAGCTGTCGGCGATGTCGTCCGCTTCGCGGCAGAACGCGTAGATCGCGTAGATCGAGCGGCGCTTGTAGTTAGGTAAAGTCAGAAACGCGTAGTAGAAGTTGCTTTTGGCCGCGCGGGTGCGGCGGGTACACTCGCGGTAGGCCTCATCTAGCTTCGGATCCATTTCTCGTAACGGGGCGATACCAAGGTGGAGAGGAAGAGCCGCATCTTTTCGGCCTTGCTCAGGGTCGGACGGCGGGACAGGGTATCGTAGTCCTGGGCCTCGATCTTGTCGAGGATGGCAAGACCTCCGCGGGAGAAGAGC
>CAZZJU010000155.1:0-2751 GCA_964654805.1 uncultured Thermotogae bacterium
TCCTTATACTGAAACATGGCTTGACAAAGCAAGAGAGAAACGTTATGCTGTCTTAGCCCACCCCGGGTGGGGTGGATAAAGGAGGAACCATGTGGGAAATACATGAAGTTTTTGGATACGGAGGATGGATGTTCCTATGGGCGATCGGCGGACTGGTGTTGTTCATCGCGCTCATCTACGGCGCGAGTCGGGCGGGAGCGGGATCATGCTGCGCCTGCCGGCACGATAGCTCACCGTCCACTTGCGATCACCACGACCGTTGCTCCGAACAGGATGACCGACCGTGAAAATGCAACACGCGGCGCATGGCGGGCATGATCACCATGCGATGATGGAGCGGGACTTCAAGCGCCGGTTCTTCATCGTCGCGATGCTCACCGTCCCGGTCCTCATCCTGTCGCCGACGGTGCAGGGCTGGTTCGGGTTCAGGCTCTCGTTTCCCGGCGCGCGCTATCTGTTGTTCGCACTGGCGTCCCTGATCACGATCTACGGAACATGGCCGTTCTACAAAGGAGCGGTCAAGGCGATCAGGCGCGGGGTGCTCGACATGTCGGTACTGGTGAGCGTCGCCGTTACCGCCGGGTATCTGTTCTCTGTCGGGACGACGTTCGCGTTCCGAGCGGTCGATTTCTACTGGGAGATCTCGACCCTGGTCGCGGTGTTGCTCCTTGGTCACTGGCTCGAGATGCGGGCGGTGCGCGGGACGACCGGCACCCTGCGCGAGCTGTTGAAACTGATCCCGAGCATCGCCCATCGGCTGGATGGGGATGCGGTGGAGGACGTCCCGACGAGCATGCTCGCCGTCGGCGACTTACTCCTCATCCGTCCCGGCGAGCAGGTACCGGTCGACGGGGAAGTGGTAGAGGGAAAGAGCTCGCTCAACGAGGCGATGGTCACCGGCGAGTCGAAGCCCGTCTTCAAGCGGCCCGGCGATGCGGTGATCGGCGGGACGATCAACGGGGAGGGAACGCTCACGGTGCGGGCAACCAAAGTCGGTGAGGATACGGCCCTGGCCCAGATCGTGCGGTTGGTGCGCGAAGCGCAGGCGTCCAAGCCGAGAATCCAGCGGCTCGCCGACCGAGCGGCCCATTGGCTCCCCATCATCGCCGTCGGAGCGGGGCTGGCTACGTTCCTGTTCTGGTTCTTCCCCGGGGATCAGCCGTTCGTGTTCGCCCTTACGCTGGCGATCACTGTTCTGGTCATCGCCTGCCCGCACGCGTTGGGGCTGGCGATCCCGGTGGTGACGACGATCTCGACGACCCTGGGAGCGAAGAACGGGATCCTGATCCGCAACGCCGACGCGGCGGAGCGCGCCCGGCGGATCACGACGGTGATCTTCGACAAGACCGGTACCCTCACCCGGGGTGAGTTCGGAGTGACCGAGGTGATCGCGTTCGGAGATGTAACTGAAGATGAGCTCCTGTCCCGCATCGCCGGGATCGAGCAGGGTTCAGAACATACGATCGCTCAAGGGATCGTGCGCTCGGTCCTAGAACGCGGCCTTTCCCTCTCCCCAGCGACCGGGGTGCAGGCGATCCCGGGGAAAGGGGTGCGGGCAGTGGTAGACGGAAGGACGGTCCACGTCGGTAACCGCGCCCTGATGGCGGAGATCGGGATTGAGGTCCCGTCCGACCCGCGGCTGGATGCCCTGGAGAAACAGGGTAAGACGGTCGCGTTCGCGGCGGAGGAGGGACAACTCCTGGGCGCGGTCGCGCTCGCCGATCTCATCCGCGAGGAATCGCGGGAAGCGGTGGCGGAGCTGACGCAGGCGGGCATCCAGGTCGCGATGCTCACCGGTGACTCCCAACCGGTCGCCGAATGGGTGGGACACGAGCTCGACCTGGACCTTGTATTCGCCGAGGTGCGGCCGGAGCAAAAGGCGGAGAAGGTGAAGGAGCTGCAGCGGGCGGGCCACGTGGTCGCCATGGTCGGGGACGGGATCAACGACGCTCCCGCCCTGGTCCAGGCGGACGTGGGGATCGCCATCGGCGCTGGAACAAACGTGGCGATCGAATCGGCGGATGTCGTCCTGGTGAAGGACGACCCCCGCGACGTATCTCGCCTCATTCATCTCTCGCGCGCCACGATGCGCAAGATGTACCAGAACCTGGTGTGGGCAACGGCGTACAACGGGATCGCCATCCCAGCCGCGGCCGGGGCCTTCCAGCCGTTCGGGTTCGTGCTAGAACCGCAGTGGGGGGCGCTGATCATGGCGGCGAGCACGGTGATCGTCGCGGCAAACGCGCTGCTCCTTCGCCGGACGAGGTTGTGAGTATGGAGAAGATCGACCGCACCCGGTTGAAGTTGAAGGGACTGCACTGTGCCACCTGCGCCGTGGACATCGAACGGGCGCTGCGTAACGAAGGCTTTCCTGCCGCCACCGTCAACTTCGCGCGCGGTGAGGTGCTCCTACGCGGGGATCCCGAGCGGGCGAAGCGGGTGATCAAGCGGGTCGAACCCAGCGTGGAGTTCGCGTCTCCGCAGGACCAAGCGGAGGAATCCCACGCGGATTCCCGGCGGGAGCTGTACTTCATCGTACCGGCGATCGCGCTGTTTTTCGCCGGGATTGTGCTCCGCTACTGGTACCCTGTCGGCGGGGAGGGGGTGGCGATCGCGCTGTTTGCGGCCGCGTACGGCCTCGTCGGCTGGCAGGTGGTGCGGAACGCCGCGGTGAACATGACGCACGGCAGGATCTTCGATGAGAACCTTCTCCTCGTGATCGCCACCGCCGGGGCGTTCGCCATCCGGGAG
>CAZZJU010000156.1:0-2751 GCA_964654805.1 uncultured Thermotogae bacterium
CCCGACGGACCGCGTCCTCGAACTCTTCCTGTTCGAAGTTCGACTCCCAGTGGGGTTGGGAAGCGGGCTGCGCCTCTCCGGACTCGCCCCCGAGTGGGAGCGGCCGCTGCAGCCGGGCCACGATCGCTTCGATCCGGGCGACGGCGTCGTCGTAGGCGGCAGTCGGATCATCGTCCAGATGCGCGTTTGCTACGATCAGCAGCCGCTGCTTGACGTGATCGAAGATCACCGTGTCGTTCGCGAGCATGAACACAGCGTCGGGCAGGTTGAGCCCCGGCTCCGGCGCCAGCGGCACCCGCTCGAAGAACCGGACGGCGTCGTATCCCAGATAGCCGACGAACCCGCCCCAGAACCGGGGCAGTCCGTCCACCGCGATCGGTTTCCGCTCGGCAAGCACTTGCTTCGCCGCGGCCAGCGGATCGCCGGTGAACGGCTGGGGCAGCGCGAGCGAGTTTCCCTTCTGCATGATCCCTTCCCCGTCGCGCGCGATCAAGATGCCCGCCGACCCGACCCCGAGGAACGAGTAACGTCCCAGATGCTCGCCCTTCTCCACGCTTTCCAGGAGAAAGGACAGGCCGTCTCCGCGCAGCTTGAGGTACACCGAAATCGGGGTCTCCATGTCCGCCGGGAGCTCCCGCCGGACAGGGAGTAGATTCCCTTTGTCCGCAAGTTTCAACACTTCATCCCGTGTGGGGCTGTACATGATCATCCTCCTTTCACATTGGCTTAAGACAAGAACCGTCGAATTTCCGGATCGTCTTAAGCACGCCACCACAGGGATAGGCGCCAAGAGACGAAATACCTGATCTGCAGGAGGCCGAGCGCCCTCTTATCCATCGCTTTTCTCCTCCAGCGCCCGCACGCAGGCCGTGCGCATCGCGTCCACCGGCGGTTCGATCCCGGTCCACAGCCGGAACGCTGCCGCCCCCTGGGAGATGAGCATCCCCAGGCCGGTGATTGTCCGCGCGCCGTTCTGTCGCGCCTGCCGCAACAAGCGCGTTTCAACCGGGTTGTACACGAGGTCGAACACAGTGATCCGCGCCGGGATTGGGACCTCCATGGGCCAGATCGATCCCTCCGTGTCCGGCCACAGTCCAACCGGAGTCGCGTTCACCAGGAGATCGGCGTCCCGCGCCGATTCGACAAGCGCTTCCGGGATGAGCGGCAATGCCTGAACCCGCGCATCCGCTCCCAGCTCAGTGATGAGTTTCTCCGCCCGCGCCCTCGACCGGTTGAGGATCAGGATCCGGGCCGCCCCGGCGACGAGGAGACCGTGCACGACCGCCCGTGCCGCTCCTCCCGCCCCAACGACGACCGTCGATCTCCCCTCCGGAGAGAAACCGCCCTGACGTAGGGCCGCGATAAATCCGGCGACATCGGTGTTGTGACCGACGAGCCGTTCATCCTCTTCCACCACGATCGTATTGACGGCGCTGATCCGCTCCGCCTCCGGCGATAACGAATCGAGGAGCGGGATCACCGCTTCTTTGTGCGGCACGGTCACGTTCGCCCCGCGGAAACCGAGCGCGGCCAGCCCCGCGACCGCGTCGGTGAGCGCCTCCGGCCGCACCGGGAGCGGAACGTAGCTCCAGTTGAGCTTGTGCGTGGCGAACGCGGCGTTGTGCATCGCCGGAGAGAGAGAGTGCTCAACCGGCCAGCCGATCAACCCGACCAGGCGCGTCCGTCCGTCAATCATAGCTCCCTCCCAGCGCGCGCATCAGTTCGACGAACCCGGGGAACGAATCGTCGGCGCATGAGATGTCGTCGATCTCGGTGATGCCGTCGGCGATCAGCCCGGCGTCCGCCAGGGCCATCGCCAACCGGTGGTCGCCGTGGGACGAGACCGAAGCTCCATGAAGCGGGGTCGGTCCGTGGACGATGAACCCGTCCGGTTGTGCCTCGATGCGTGCTCCCAGGGTACGCAGCTCCTCCACCACCGCGGCGATGCGATCGGTCTCCTTGACGCGCAGCTCCTCGGCATCACGCACCACGGTGATCCCGTCGGCCTGGGTCGCGGCCACCGCCAAGATCGGGAACTCGTCGATCATCCGCACCACGGTCTCCCCTCCGATCTCGACCCCGCGCAGCCCTGCCGCCCGCACCGTGAGGTCGGCCACCGGCTCGTTCCCCTCCCGGTGGAATTCCCGCACCTCGATCTCCGCTCCCATCGCGGAGAGGACGTTGAGCAGGCCGGTGCGGGTGGGATTGATCCCCACCCCGCGCAGCGTGATTCGGGAGCCGGGGACGAGCAGCGCCGCGACGAGCGGAAACGCGGCCGAGGAGAAATCGCCGGGGATGCTGATCGGAACCGAGGAGAGCGCGGACGGGGTGATCGTCACTGCATTTCCCTCCGTCGTCATTTCCGCTCCCATCGCGGCGAGCATCCGCTCGGTGTGATCGCGGGCCGGACCGGGCTGGTGCACGGTGGTCGGGGAATCAGCGAACAGTCCGGCGAGCAGGATCGCGCTCTTCACCTGCGCGCTTGCGATCGGCATCCGATACTCGATCCCGTGCAGGGGCCGACCGTGCACGACGAGCGGGGCGTGTCCGTCGGTTGTCTCGATCTCCGCTCCCATCCGCGCGAGCGGATCGACGACCCGCCCCATCGGCCGACGCCGCAGTTGGGCGTCTCCGGTGAGCACGCTTTCGAACGGCTGACCGGCGAGGATCCCGGTCAGAAGGCGGATTGCCGTCCCGGCTCGGACGCAGTCGAGCGGACCGTCCGCCGGAGCGAGCCCGTGCAATCCCCGG
>CAZZJU010000157.1:0-2726 GCA_964654805.1 uncultured Thermotogae bacterium
TACCCCTCAAGATGTGGAAACTCCCTGTCTCCAAGATGGCGGCGATATATCTTAACAATGGTCTCCCACGGGATACCTAGTAGGTTAGCGTTACCATAGCTCCTCAGACCTACAGGCGCGTATTTCGAAAGCGCAAAGGGCTTATTTGCGCTATTCAAAACTTTAGAGGCATTTCCATCAGGTCTGGTAATCTGGATCGTGACTGCACTGTCTGCGGCCAGTGACACAGCTGATTTGTTCATAATAGCAATTTCAGTGGTCAAAGCTGTCGCCTCCCTTATGAAACAGCTCAAGATTTAGATGGCTTCTCATTAACCGTGCTAGTAGTATGTCGCGTGTTTGAACTAAAGTATTGTTCAATCGAGTGTTCACCTCGATTCGTTCAAAGAGAAGTGTGGCTTGTTCCTCAAATGCATCAAGGAGTCTCCAAGGTGGCACAAGGGCTGGAATCGGGCGGAAATTTCGCTTGCTTATCTCAGCAAACGTTGTCCCCCCAGCGCTACTTCTGATCTTCTCCATATTGACTTGAGTCCAGTAGTAAACGTAATGTGGCGTGAGTTCGCGATCGCAAAGCATCGCAATAATCCCCTGATTGATAGACACAGGAACACCTGCAAAGGCAAGGTACCCAATGGGGGCACGTGATGATAGCAATACAGTTCCTGCAGGAAGTTGCTTGGAACTGATTTTTTCAACGCCCACATCTGTGATGTGTCGTTCAGAATCGAAGATTACCGGGCTTTGGAGTGTTGACATATCCCTTGGTGTTACAAAAGGACGCTGTCCCCCTTCCCAGTAATCCGGATTCTTGGTGCTAGGCGTTGCTCCACCAACGCAGCGAACTACATCACCAATTGGTTTGACCTCCCACCCCTTCGGGATCGGGCCCAATTCGGAATCCTGGAATTCATCCGGGAAGAGGCGGCGGATATTTTCTGGTAAAGAAGATTCTCCGTGAACCAACTGTGCTCGGCGGGCGGTCCGCTCGGCGAATTCATCAGGGATCGGTTTCCCCGCGGCCAGCGCATTGTCGATCACCGGATCGAAACGACGAACCAGGATTTGAAGATCGCCCGCGCAATCGCCTCCAACGTCTGGTTCATCTTCCGGTTCAGCTCGATCTTGTCATCCAGCGTGCCAAGGATGTGGGCGATGGTGCGGCGGTCCCAACGATCCCGCGGCCAGGGAATGGCCAACGTCTCAATATCCTGTCTCGTGGCATTGCCGAAAACAGAGCCAGTACCTTCAATCGCTTCCCAGGCAGGTTCTAGAAAACGAAGAGCGAATTCCAAGAACCTCGAATCCTCGGCGCTCTTGGATCGAATGATTGAGAGGCCACGACCGATCGCACATTCCCGATCTGCAACATTGACCCGTCCGATGGGGGCGCGCACACTGAGCAAGATGTCTCCAGGACGCGCAACCCGCGAGGGCGCCGTGCAGAACACCCTCGGTGTGGGATGGCGGTAGTTAAAATCCTTGACACCTTGAAAAAAAGGCAAGCCTTCACCGATTTCATTATAAGTGGTCCCCGGCGGTGACTGGCCCATAATAACGTCAGCGACATCGCTGAGGTGTAACGTCTGCCAATCACCCACCGCAAGCCTCCGTTCTCTCCGTCATAGTGTGATGCCCAGGTTACGCATCATCTGAAAAGTATCGATGCACGAAACATCCATTGCTCGGCACACATCGGGTAACTTGATTATGGCCTTTGAATTTGGCGCAGATTGCTCCTGAGTAACCACTCCATAGCCCTTAGCTTTGGCATACGCAACAACCCACGCATCTGCATTCTCATTTCTAGCGAACTCAGCTTTCGCTGCATCAGTATACTGTAGTTGGGCCATCGCCCATTGGATCACCTGTGCATATGCAGCCAGGACGTCTGGATCGTCGGATGAAGCAAATGCAAAATGAAAACTTCCTGTGGCCCAATTCTTAAGCTGGTCTTTCCCTTGATCTATTTCGTCTTTTACCCTATCAATACTGAGCACATTACCATTATGAGCGTGTTGCCTTATTATAGTCCAAAAACTAGGGACAAGGTCGAAGGCATAGTAAGACCGTGCCGCTTGCGTGAGCACACTGGTATCTAGAACGTAGGGAGCATTGTTCACGCTAGTCTCCTGTTAAGCGGGCGACAAAGCGCTCAAACGTCCTTCCATAAAGGCCGGTTAACCTGTAAGCTTCGTGATAAAGCAGTGCGCCCTCCCACACCGCATGTATCACGGTCTCCGCGAAGTATCTCCCTAAACGCACGGTCTGCGTTGCGTAAAAGTCGCCCCCCGCGCCATGTTGAGCAGTCGTTTCCTTTACACGCTCCCGATAGGATCGATAAAACTTGAAAAAGAACTCCTTCGTTATGAGGCCAAGATCGAGGGCTCTACGAGCGACGACCAGCTCGCTGACCTTGAAGTAACGAGCAAGGACTTGAAACGGTTCTGGCTCTTCTTTCGCGGACGGCCACATCTGGCTCAACTTAGCAGCGGGAACCAGGAACTCCGCAGCAATTCGGTTGCATGCTTCCTCTGTTTCATCCCGAGCCGGCTGCAAATTGCGCAGATCAAAAGCAGCACTGCTTCCCAGCCAGATGTGGGCAAGTTCGTGTGCAAGGGTAAACGTCTGGGCTGCCTTGAAATCAGCGGAGTTGATGAAAACGAGGGGTGCATACGCATCCACTAGTACAAAACCACGGAACTCGGTAGGGTCAAGTTTACGGCGAG
>CAZZJU010000158.1:0-2683 GCA_964654805.1 uncultured Thermotogae bacterium
CTTGACGAGCTCAAAGTATCCGGCTTGGGCGGTGACAGGAGCACCGGCCAGGGAGTATTCGAGTGGGAGGAAATGGATGTGGTTACCTGGAATGGTCCTATGCCGAACACTCCCGCGCTCCTTCTCTCCCGCTACCATCCCCGCGCTGACGAGATACCCGACGTCCTCCAGCAAGCACGAGCCTACTCGTTGGAGACGGTCGGAGGTTGGGGCGCTTCTTTATCCAGGCAATTCCGCCGCCGCCGTGTCACCCTCCTTGCTGAGGGGTCGGTCATTTTCCCGACCGGAAACGAGGTAATGGGAGATCTGATCGACGTCGCTCCCACATCCCTATCGCTCGGGCACCCGGTGTGGCGCTACGGCCTCGCGTTCACCGTTCCCCTAGGAGGTGCAGCATGATCCGACAGATCACCTTATCTGTGCGGGTTGTCACGCCGATTCACATCGGGACCGGAAGGAAGCTCATCAGGGATTTCGATTTCGTCACCAAGAACGGGCGAACCTACCGCATTCGCGAGGAGGGGCTGATCGATGAGCTCTACACTCGTGATCCGAAGTTGACTGAACAATTGATGCGCACCCCTCCAGGCCGGCTCCTCAAACCGGAGGATTTGACGGATGACTCACCGTTCGTCCGTTACGTTCTCCATGGCATTCCGGGCGGTAGCGAGTTCAGGGAGCAGTTAAAAGACGCGCACGATCGACCCTACCTCCCCGGTTCCAGCCTAAAAGGGGCGCTTCGTACCGTCCTCGCTTGGCACGGGTGGAAAGAGGAAGGGCTAACCCTAAGTTCTGTACGCTTGGATCGAAGGCCTAAATACGCTGCTCGAGAGGTCGAGAAGAAGCTATTCGGAAAAGATCCGCATCACGATCTTCTTCGAGCGCTGCGTATTTCTGATTCGAGCCCAGTGCCTGTGGACACCCTTGTGATCGAAAACGTGAATGTTTGGACAAAGCGTGGCGCTGCTGCCCCGATCTCGGTAGAGGCGATCCAAGAAGGTACTGAGTTCACCGTTCACGTTTCGATCGACGAATCGGTCTTTTCCAAGTGGGCGAGCAAAATGCCGGGGTTCCCGCTGCCGCATCGCGATTGGCTAAACAGTCTTCCTGAGATTGCTCGCGCCCGCGCCGCCGAACGGCTGCAACGGGAGATCGCCTGGTGGAAGGGTCGTCCGCAGCCGGAAAAACTGGGCGAACTGCAGAGCGCGCTGCGCAACGCAGCAAACAATGCTTTCCCGCTCCAACTCGGCTTCGGTACCGGCTGGGAAGGGACGACCATCGGCGCGCCATTAAAAACCGACCTGAGTTGGCCAAAAGTTTACAATTTTAGGGATAACCGAGGGAGACGTTGGTTTAAGCATGAATTGCTTAATCCACGACATTTCCCTGTGTCGCGGCAGGTGATCGTGCTTGATAAGGACCGTGCTATTCCCTTCGGTTGGGTTTGGATTACTTGGATGGAGGAGTAATGCATGTAATCACAATATTGGGAGAACAGCCTATCCCTAGTCTTATGGTATTGAGACATTTGAACCCTAGCTCTTTCACCATCGTGGCTACCAAGTTCACCTTTCTTCGTGCGGAGAGGGTAAAAGCACTGCTCGCTGGGGCGAGCGGGGAAATCCTTAATGTCCTTCCCTATCAATTCAAACAAACTGCTGAAACTATTCGGCAACATGCGAAGGAGCTCTTACAGAATGCCAAAGAGATTGCCTTCGATCTCACCGGAGGGACGAAGATTATGGCGCTTGCTGCCTACGATGCTGCCCGAGTACTCAAGATCCCGATTTATTACCTACAGACGCAGAGGGGAACAGTATTGTTCCGCTATAGCTTCACCCGGACCGGTGACCTTGAGGCCGAAGTCGCTACCCCACTTGATTCGGAAGCAAAGCAGCTTATTAGCTTGGAGGACTATCTAAACGCGTATCTTGGTGAATTTCAGATAACCGGCCCTTGCAGGACAGAACCGGGCAGGAGTTTCGAGATCGCGGTCAAAGATGTGCTCTCTAGCGCGTTTGATGAGGTCATGCTCGGGATCAAGTTCGGTGGCGCATTGGACATCGACTTGGCGGTGCGTTTGGGAAGCAGGGTGGGAGTAGCGGAATTGAAGACAGGGAAAAAGGCGGAGAACAAACGCCCGCTTGAGCAAGTGAATGCTGCATGTGGGAGGGCGTTCCTGGGGATATATACGAAGAAATTCCTCATCAGCGACCGCGTGTGGGGGGGCAAACATCCGAATTTAACTGCTCTAGCGGAGGCATGGGGAGTAAAAGTAATCGAACTACCGACCTTCGGCAAAGGGAAAAGGCTCTCCGATCAAGATCAGGAGAAGTTGATACGAGAGGTGAAAGCCTCACTGGAGGGGTGAATGATCGTCCTTAATTTTTCGCACCCACTTACCTCAGAGCAGCGGCGAGTGATAGAACACATAACCGGGAATACGATAAAGCTAGTAAAGGATATTCCGGTATCGTTCGACCACAACCGATCATTCGCCGATCAAATCTCTCAGCTTGTTGATCTATGCGGCTTGACTCCCACCCAATGGCAGACAGAGCCGATAATGTTGGTTCCTCCCTCATTGAACTTCATAACTGCGGTGTTACTTGCGGAGCTACACGGTCGGATGGGTTTCTTTCCTCCGATTGTGCGGCTCCGTCCCGTTCAAGGCTCGACACCA
>CAZZJU010000159.1:0-2681 GCA_964654805.1 uncultured Thermotogae bacterium
CTTACCTCCACACATACACTGCAATCGCCAATAAACCGAATATCAGCTCCACGCCCATCAGCACCGAGGTCAGCGCCCATTCCTTTATCCCGCCGGTTACCTTCATAATGAACTGGCATAGGCCCACCGGCCCTGTGGCAGGGCAACGCAGTTTACCATCCTTTCCAAGGCTACCCCACCATTCAGTAGAGGGGAAACCATGTGCTGCCTTGAACAGAAAATCAATCGCGTACGGAATGATCACAATCACCCCCGCGGTTTCGAAGTTCCCCACGATCACCGCAGTAGCGATCAACGCTCCGATGGATAACGTTCCCACATCTCCGACAAGAATCTTCGCTGGGTACCAATTGAATAACAGTGTTCCCAGAAGCGCTCCTGCTCCAGCAAGGAGAATGATAAGTGCCGTGATTGCATGAAGATGAGCCGCGATAACCGCCAAGCTTCCCATCGCGATAAGCCCCATACCCGCTTCCAGTCCATTGAACCCAGCGAGCATGTTCACAGCGTTCGCCGCCACCATCACCCCAGCAGGTACAAGAAACAGCGGGTAAAAGATCCAGAAGTTAACCCGCCCAACAAACGGGATCGTCAACCACGTATGTCCCGCCCGCAACGCAACAAGAGGAAGTGCGGCAATAGCGGGCAAAAAAGCCTTCACTACCTGCGGCATCCCAAGGAGATCATCGACGATTCCGATGAGGGCCGTAAGCAGGACCGTGGTAAGCGCGGCAAGGAGAAGAAGCATATCGGCTTTTGAAAACACGTGGAAGAAGCTCATCATCGCCAGAGCGGTGGAGATTCCCACTCCGGTTCCGGCAACGATTGCCAGTCCCCCCATCTCCGGGATCGCAGGCTTATCCGGTTTATGCACATCGTCTCCTACAATCCCGGCGTGGTGCAACCGAGGGCGAAGAAAAACTACTGCGACGATGGTCACCAGCAAAGCAGCTCCGAACGGTGCTAAGATCACATCTCCCCCTCAATGGCAAGATCTTTTCAGGATAACACAGACAACTTTATCGAGCAAATAGGAAGACCACCGTGACGTATAGTCGGTAACACGGTAAGAAACGTACTCACAACCCAATAGACTCGACGAATCCTATGAGCTCAATAGACCCAATGAACTAGCTCACCCAACGAACCCTACCTGGCCAAGGCCGGAAAAACACCAAAAATAAAGGCCTGACCGAATATTAACGTGCAGGGCAAATAGAAACATTAAGTTGGCATCTGCGACACTGAGCGCAAATGCTTCCTGATCCACCTAAACCATGGTTTATGTGAACTCCTTTCTGATCCACCGCTTGAAGAAGACGTCGGTAAATTGGTATCCCCCGTTCACTTTCTCCAAGATTTCCTCGGTCACGAGGCGGGAAACGGCTCGTTGCACGCTGGACGCTGATCCCAGATTGTATTTCTGCAAAAAGTCACTGGAATAGAGCTGCACCTGAGAGCTCCCCTCTTTGGCCAACGCTACCAACAGTTGCCGCGCTTTGAGGGGCAGCATGTCCCACAGGTCATGAAACGCGTGTGCTTCTCGCAAGAAGACCTCCTGGACCGCACGAGTGACGTCTTCCTCTGTCACGGTCCTCTCTTCGCGGGTCCGGTTCCACAGGATGTGGCAGAGGAGTTGAGTGTAGTAGGGGTGATCCTCAGTGACGTCTAGAATCTCATCAACGACAGGTGCAGCTATTTGGAAACTGGTTTCCTCAAAACGCTTCTGAATGAACGCGGAGAACTCATTTCTGGGTATCTTCCCCAACGGAAAATGTTTTCCGAACCGGTAGAACGGGCGGTTTTTATTCTGAAAGATCTCCTGCATAAGGTGGCGTTTACTCCCCATGAAGATGTAGGAAACATTCTGGTGCAGCTGAAAGTGGGCCCGCATTTGGCGCTCAACGTTCCCGGCTTCATCCCAATCTGCGATCTCCTGGAACTCATCGAATACCACCGCGGCCTTCTTACCGCTCTTTTTACCTATGGTCGCCACCGCCTCGAAGAGATCGTCAAGCAGGGGAGCTATCTCGCTCCGAGAGTCGAATTCAAACTCCACCTCCACCCCGGATTTCTCACTTTTCAGCACCACTTTGGGGACCAACCGGGGAAGCAGCTCTCTCAGTTTCTGGAGCACAGAGCGAATGCCGCCGGTTTGGAGCCGGGCCACCTCTTTCGCGTAGGCAGCGATGAATCCTTCCTCCGATGTTACCTTAAACAGATCAAGATAGACGGCAAGGAGACCTTCTTCCCTGGCACGATCCAGCACCTCCAAGATCAGTGAGGTCTTCCCATAACGCCTGGGGGAGAATATAATTACGTTCTGGCCCGACGCGATATCGGCCATTAGTTCTTCGATCTCCCCCTCTCGGTCGGCGAATGATTCGCCGCGAGCCACCTTCCCATATACAAATGGATTCTCCATGCCCACCTCAATTACGCAACACGCGTTACGCGATTTGCGTAACAATCATACCCAGCGCTTCATTTGTAGGCAAGCAGCAACCTAGAGCATTGCCAGTCAAAGAACGTGCTAAGCTCGTGGGCAGACACTCCGCACGGGATAAGCCCCCAGTAGATCAACCGCCTTGGGCAGCCGAGCTTTTAACTGGGGTATTACAGTTTGCCCCATTCAGAAGAAAGCCCTCCGCAATCTTGATTTCTAGAACCCAGCACTTAGA
>CAZZJU010000160.1:0-2607 GCA_964654805.1 uncultured Thermotogae bacterium
CGATGAGATCACCAAGCGGGTTTACGCGTGTACGGAGTGTGCAGCCTGTCAGGAACAGTGCTTCAAGCACCTCGACTTGCTCGAGATCTATGCGGCGATGAAAGAGGATCTGGCAGAACGCGACTTTTTGCCAAGCGGGGTAAATGAACTCCTCAAGGTCATGGAGGAATTCGGAAACCCGTATCGACAACCGCCGGAGAAGCGGCTTGCCTGGATCCCGGGAAGGGCCCGAGTGGATAAGAAGGCTGAGGTCCTCCTGTTTGTCGGGTGCACCTCCGCCTACCTGCGGCGGGGAATGGCGCGGGCCGCGTACCGCGTCCTGGATGCTCTGGACGTCGACTTCACCCTCCTCGGTGATGAACACTGTTGCGGCCATCCGTATATCACAGTGGGAAAGATGGAGGAAGCAAGACGGATTGAAGAGGAGAACCTTGCGGCGATTGAGGGGCTGGGAGTGGAGAAGGTGGTGTTCACCTGCCCCGGCTGCCTGCGCACGTTCAAGGCAGACATGCCCAAGCTCATCGGCCGCCCGCTTCCGTTTGAGGTCCTCCACTTGACCGAGTTTGTCTCTCAGTTCCTCTCCGAGCATCGGCTCCATCTACAGCGGAACTCCCGCATCGTGACCTATCACGACCCGTGCAACCTCGGCCGCGGCCTCGGAGTGTACGAGCCGCCGCGTCAGGTGATCGAGGCGATCCCCGGAGTGCGGTTGGTGGAGATGCCGTGCAATCGCGAGCGCTCATTCTGCTGCGGAAACGGGGCGTACGTGCGCTATGACTATGAAGAAATGTCGGTAAAAAGCGAGCTTGATCGGTTCACTGAAGCGGAGCAGACCGGAGCGGATACGGTGCTCAGCGCTTGTCCTGCCTGCAAAACCGGGTTCCTCGATGCACGGCGCAGGGCAGAATCGCAGATCGAGGTCCTCGACGTCCTCGAGCTCCTTGCTCAGGTTCTGTGATGTATTCGCGTTAAGGAGGAAAGGATGGACGACCGGCAAAAACGCCGTGAAGAGATCGCGCGGTACTGGGAAACAAAGAGCGAATCCGGGGTGACTGTTTATCCGATGCGTGCTGCGGTAAGGGCCATGGAAAACCAGGGCTGCGACATGAGTGCCGCTCAGTCGCTTCTTGTTCGTGGGGATGAGCTCTACCGCGCGGAGCGGTACGATGAACTCCTCGTGATAATCGCCCGTATCAACGCGGTGATCCATCGGGCGATCGAGGCGCGCGGCGAGTACGGTCCGACTACGTTGGCCGAGCTGCGCGTCCTGCTCCCTCCTGAACTGCCGCAGGTCTCCGGCAAGCTTTCCGCCTCGGAGTACCGTGACCGCGTGCGGGGCGGATGGGTGGGAAAGTGTATCGGAACGGCGTTGGGCGATCCGGTGGAGGGATGGACGAGCGAGATGATCCGCTCCCGCTACGGGAAAGTGACAGACTACATCGTCCCACCGAAGATAGAGAACGACGACACCGCATATCCGCTCCTCGTCCTCCACGCCCTGGATGAGTACGGTCCGTCATTCACCAGCGAGCAGCTCGGCCTGGAATGGGTGGAGCACCTCCCGTACGCGTTCACCGCGGAGATGAGCGCGCTGGAGAACATCAAAGCCGGAATAATGCCTCCGGAGAGCGGGCGGTTCCGCAATCCGTGCAGCGAGTGGATCGGAGCGCAGATGCGCGGGGAGATCCACGGGCTTATCACGCCGCTCCGGCCCGATCTCGCCATGGACTACGCCCTGCGCGACGGAATCATCTCCCACCGGCGGGAGGGGATCTACGCCGAGGTCTACTGCGCCGCGTTGATCAGCCTTGCGTTCTCCGAGATGTTGATCCCAGAGATCCTCCGCCTCGCGCTGTCGTTTGTCCCGCCGGAGAGCAGGTTCCACCAAGTGGTGGAACAGACGTTTCACTGGTGCGAGACTATCGGTGAACCAGCAGGAGTCCTGAAGAAGATCGAACAGGAGCTTGGGCATTACCACTGGATCCACGCGTTCCCAAACATCGCGACCGCGATCACCGGGCTTCTGCTGAGCGAAGGGGACTTCGAGCGGGCGATCACCACTACCCTGATGTGCGGGTTCGACACCGACTGCTCCGTAGGACAGGTGGGAGCCCTACTTGGCACGCACCTTGGATACGAGCGTCTTCCGGATAAGTGGAAGGAGCCGGTCGGCGATGAGTTCGAAAGCTATGTGACCGGGTTTGAACGCATGCGGTTCGATGAATTGACTGAGTGGACGGCGAAATGGGGGGAGAGGATCGCTGGCGAAGCGGTGGATGACTGAACAGCGAGGAGCGTAGCCATGCGGAAAACGGTGTACATCGACCTATCCACCCGCACGGTGAAGATCGAGAAGACGGCGGAAGAGATAGTTGCGCAATTTCTCGGTGGACGGGGATACGGAGCTTACCTGCTCTACAGGCTTGTCCCGCCGGAGGTGGAACCGTACAGTCCGGAGAATGCGGTGATCATCTCATCCGGCCTTTTCTCCGGGACACCGTGGCCCGCGGCGGCGCGCTATCACCTCACCTTCCGTTCCCCGCTCACCGGTATCTACGGATACGCCAACGCCGGGGGAAAGTTGGGGCCGTATCTAGCTGCCTGCGG
>CAZZJU010000161.1:0-2508 GCA_964654805.1 uncultured Thermotogae bacterium
GCTGCAGCCCGGCTTAAAGCCCCGATTAGCTTTCCGTCGATGTAGACAGGGCTTCCGCTCATCCCTTGCGCGATTCCTCCGGCACGGCCGATGGCTTCTCCACTCACCCGCACAACAATGAAATCGTTTTTATCACCGGGTTCGTCGATCACTCCGAGAACTTCCACGTTGAATTCGCTGATTTCATCATTTGCCACCACCGTCTTCCCGATCCCGGTCATTCCCGGCTTTATTTCGTTCAGAAACATGAACTGGCTGGAGTCATAGCTGAAACCGATGATCCCAACAAGGAACAACCCAGTTAAAATCAATAAAAATGGCTTTATCACTCGCACAATTCCCCCTTTAATTTCTTAGTCTGAATTACTCTCCAGCTCGCGTTTTTTACGTTCGTTCTTCTCGTATGCCTCGATGATGCGCGCAACGAGGGGGTGACGGACAACATCAGCCTTATCGAGATAGACGAACGATATCCCCTCAATCCCTTGTAGGATCTCTTGCACTGCCATCAATCCGGATAGTCTTTCTTCAAGATCAACCTGAGTAATGTCGCCGGTGATTACCGCCTTAGAATTGAACCCAAGACGGGTAAGGAACATCTTCATCTGCGTTGAGGTTGTATTCTGCGCTTCGTCGAGAATGACAAAGCTGTTGTTCAACGTGCGCCCGCGCATGAACGCAAGTGGGGCCATCTCGATCCGGCCGTGCTCGGTCAACTTTTCGAACTCCCGCGCCGGGATCATGTCGAAGATCGCATCGTATAGCGGTCGCAAGTATGGGCTTACCTTTGCTTCGATATCCCCGGGTAGGAACCCGAGCTCCTCTCCGGCTTCCACCGCTGGACGGGTGAGGATGATTCGCTTTACCTTCTCTGTCTTCAGGTAGTCGATCGCCATCGCTACGGCGAGATAAGTCTTTCCTGTCCCAGCTGGACCGATAGCAAACACTATGTCATTATTCCGGATCGCTTCAACGTAGCGATGCTGGCCGACCGTCTTCGGACGGATCTCCTCCCCCCAGTGGGTGACACGCACAACGTCGGAGAGAACGCCGTCCACACCATTATGCCCCTTCACCTGCGTTATCAAATAGCGCACTTCCGCGAGAGTGGGAACGTGCTTCGATTCGATGACATCGAGGAGTTTTTCAAACAGGGTACGCACCTCCTCGACATCCTCAGGTGCTCCCTCAATCCGAATCGTCCCTCCGCGAGCGATGATTTTAGCCGGGAAAGATTTCTCAATTTCCTTCAGGTTGCGGTTGAACTGTCCGAGAAGCGCTGTCGATTCAGCATTATCTCGTAAGGTAATCTCAACGTGTGTTTCCTTAATCTTTCCTCACCCCTTCTAAACGGCCGGGGAAAGCAGCAGTGATTTTTACTCGCACTTCGTCTCCCGCTGTGAAATCCCCGGTTACAAATGTATCGATATACCCGCGCGTGTAACCGCGCCAGGCACCGCCTTTTCTTTCTTCGATCAGAACCTCTTCCTCTTGCCCTACAAACTTAGATAATACCTGTCCTTGCACTTGGCGATATATTTCTTCCAATTTTTTGACACGGTCACGCTTTACCGGTTCTGGGACTTGTCCGTCAAATCCCACGGCAACGGTTCCCACACGAGGAGAATACCTGAATACATGTAGGTTTGCAAACCCCACCTCTTCGATCAATGTACAGGTATTCCGAAACGCATCTTCGTCCTCGCCCGGAAACCCGACGATCACATCCGCCCCAAATGTCGCTTCGGGTAGGAACCGACGGACCAGCTCTATCCGCGAGCGATAGAAACTCACGGTATAGCCGCGTCCCATCGCCCTGAGTATCCGATCGTCCCCACTCTGTAGCGGGATGTGAAAATGGGGACAAGCACGCGAGTCTGTCGTGAACGCTTCCAAAAGTTCCTCAGTGATCCCATATGGATTTACGGAAGCGAGCCGCAACCGGCGAAGTTCTTCTATTTTCAGCAATTCCTGTACCAACTGCGCCAGGTTCCCATCGGAAGCTTGGTACTGGGCAAGGTTAATCCCAGTAAGTACGATTTCAGGATATCCCGCCGCGATGAGCTCTTCCGCCTCCGCAACCGCTGCAGCAATCGGTTTGCTCCGGGAAGAACCACGCACCTGCGTGGTACGGCAGAACGTACAGGAAAGATCGCATCCGTCTTGAACTTTGAGGAATGCGCGCACTCTGCCGGGATGCCCGCCGATCCGTTCTTCGGAAAGAGGAATCGGTTCCGGTCCAGCAAGTAGTCCCGTCTCCCCGGCCATGGTGCGGGCCACCACCTCGGCGATTCGGCCCTTCCATGCGTTCCCCGCAAGGAGATCAACCCCATCGATTGTGGCGATGCCCTGCTCCACCGCTTCAGCAAGGCATCCAATAAGGATGACCTTTGCCTGTGGGCATTCCCGACGCAGGCGGCGGATAGCTTGACGCGCCTTGCGTTCGGCAAGCGCAGTGACGGTACACGCGTTCACGATGTATAGATCGGCATCATCATCAGAAAGCTG
>CAZZJU010000162.1:0-2490 GCA_964654805.1 uncultured Thermotogae bacterium
TTTGCCATCCGCCCGTCGATAAGCACGGTGGGAGAAAGTACGGGAAGAACCTGCACATCAGGATCGATCAGCACCGGCACTCCCCCGGCATGCTCGATGTAGCTCTTCGCTTCGGCAAGATCCTGCACCAGTTTCCCCGGTATCCCCTCCACCTCGCACTCCCCGGAGAACACAGCCTCGGCGAACGCCACCCTCCGCCGGACTACAAGCGGGGAAGGAAGCTCGAGAACAATGGTGGGAAACCCACTTCGGTTGAGCCGCCACACGACGGCGGAAGCGATCTCCCCGCCGCTGCGGACAAGCACCCAGAAACTCCTATAGCGCACCATCGCCTCCCACTCCGTTTTTCACCCTGATCAACTGGGCGAGGATGCTGACCGCTACCTCGCCCGGGGCCTTCCCGCCGAGTCGCAACCCGATCGGCATCGTTACCTTCCGCAGCCGCTCTTCCGGCACGCCGTCCGCGCGCAGCCGGTTGAATACTTCCCGCTTCTTGTTACGGCTCCCGATCACCCCGATGTACTTCGGCTCCTCATCCCGGCGCAGGACCTCCCGGAGGACCGTCAGGTCGGTCGCATGTGAACGGGTGATGATAACTATATAGGTCAGGCGATCGAAAGCGGGAAGACCGTCCGAAAACTCTGGTGCAACCTTGCAAGTGCGCACCCCATCCCGCGTGATCTTCCGGAGGGATTCATCTCGCTCGTCGGCGACCTCCACCTGAAACAGGCCCAGGTCATGGGCGATGCGTGCGAGCGCCACTCCGATGTGTCCTGCCCCGAAGATCAGCAATCGCGGTAACGGCGCCAACCGCTCAAGGTAGATTACCGCCCCTTCCTTGGGCAGGAGGACAACGGCACAGTGTTCTTTGGAATCGGGGGCGAGAAGCGTCATAGCCGCGTCAAGCGCGTGGTTTCTACCCGGGAACGCATCTCCGGCTTCCGCGGCAACCCTCTCTCCAGCGATCAATAGACGGGGAAGGTCCAGTCCCCTTTCTGCAACCGCTTGAGCGATGACCACCGACTCGCCAGCGGCGACCCGCCGTGCCACTGCCTGGTAGAACCCCTCTTCCTCTGGAGTGGAGCGTAGGCGATGATAGAGAACCTTCACCGCACCGCCACATACCATCCCCAGATCAGCGAGGTCGTAATCCATGACTTTTACCTCACCGAGCTCGAGTTGCAGTGCATCCGCGGTCACCCGCGCTTCAAGGTCTCCTCCTCCGAGGGTGCCCTCGGTCTTCCCGTCTGGATGAACGATCAGTTTCGCCCGTTCCTCCTGTGGCACGGATCCGCGGGTTTCCAACAGATCGACAATTGTGAATTCCTCTCCGGAGGCGAGGAGCTCGACTATCCGCGCATAGAACGGCACATTTTCCAAATTCACATCACCTCACATTCTATCTTACCACGGGTTGCATCCACGATATTATTTATGGGAACATGCAGCATGAAAAATATCGTTGATCTTCCCAAATTTGACTTACACGTCCACCTGGACGGCTCGATGCGGCTGGATACGGTGCTCGAACTGACAGAGGCCCTTCCGCCACGGGTCCGTTCCGCGCTTCCGTCGGATTTAGAAAGCGCGTTGATCCCACCGAAACGGTGCACCCTGGAAGAGTACCTGCAGGCGTTTTCGATCACCGTAGCAGTGCTCCAGACACAGGAGGCGCTCGCCCGGGCGGCGTATGAACTGTGTGCCGATGCCGCAGCGGAGAACGTGATCTACATGGAGATCCGGTTCGCTCCTCTCCTTCATCTGCGGGAGGGCTTAAAACCGTGTCAGGTAGTGGAGGCCGTCCTTTCCGGAATGCGCAGAGCAGAAGAGGAATTTCCCATCCGCACCGGACTGATCCTGTGCGGAATGAAACAAGCATCGGAGACGGAAGCAATTACGACAGCCGAGCTCGCCGCGGAGTACGCGCACGCCGGAGTGGTCGGGTTCGACCTCGCCGGACCGGAGCGTGGCTTCCCACCCTCGATCCACAGTGAAGCGGTCAAGATTGCGAAGCAGGCCGGAGTGCACGTGACGATTCATGCCGGGGAGGGTTGTTGCCCGGAACACATCCGGGAAGCTATCGAGCTCGGCGCAGAACGGATCGGCCACGGGGTCTACCTCTACCAGGATCCGGCTACAGAGCGGCTCGTTGCCGAGAGGGGGATCCCGCTCGAAGCCTGCCCAACGAGCAACCTCCAGATCTCCGGGGTGATGAACTCCTACTCTGAGCACCCGCTCAAGCGCTATATCGACCTCGGGATCCCGGTCACGATCAACACCGACAACCGGTTAATGTCGCAGATCACCGTGACCCACGAGCTCGCCGCAGTGATTGACGCGTTCTTACTTTCCGAGGAAGAGGTGAAGACGCTCCTACTGAACTCCGCCGTTGCCGCGTTCGCTCCGCCAGCGGTCAAGGAAAAGCTGCGCGCGGCGGTACACGCTGTGTTTTAGAACAGCCCGAGCTGCTTCGGCTCCTCCGCTTCGATC
>CAZZJU010000163.1:0-2484 GCA_964654805.1 uncultured Thermotogae bacterium
ATCGTGGTCGTCTTGCCCGCACCGTTCGGTCCGAGAAAGCCAAACACCTCTCCGCGGTTGACCTCAATGGTGAGATCATCCACGGCAACGAGATTCTCGAAGCGCCTGGTTAACCCATAAGTTGTGATCATTGTTCACTTTATCGGTTCATCAGTTTCCGGTATTATCGCACAGCCGATGAGATATGTGATGACTACAGGGATGATTCCAGTGGCCAGTGCGATCAGGATGAATCCGAGTCTGACCAAATTGGAGTCCACTCTGAAGTATTCAGCAATGCCGCCGCATATCCCAGCGATCATCCGGTCGTGATTTGAGCGGTAGAGCTTACCCGTCATTTCCCCCTCTCTGATGCAGTTCGGAGTTATTCGCCTGCTTCCATTCCGATTCCAGGATCGCCATTATTAGTGTATCGTAATAACGCCCATTATGAAAATACGATTCTCGCATTTTTCCTTCCAGTTTGAATCCTGCTTTTTCATATACACGGATGGCACGAGCATTATGCGAGTAGACGGTGAGCGAGATACGGTGCAAGTTTAGTTGCTCGAACCCATATTTGATCATCAACCGCGTTACTTCTGTGCCGTATCCCTTATCCCAGTAGTCTTTTTCTCCGATCATTATTCCAAACACCGCTTTGCGGTTGACGTAGTCAATATCATTAAATCCGCAATTGCCGATATGGTAGTCACCCTCATTGACCACTATAGCCAGGGAAAAGCTCTTATTGCTTTTATACTGGTTGACAAGCCATTCTTCCTCCTGGGTACGACTTGTCGGAAACCTCCGCCCCAAATTGTTAATCACTGCGGGATTGTTTATCCAACTCAGACAGCGATTTAAGTCTTCCTTCTCCAGTGGACGCAGATAGATCTTTTCACCGATTAGGAACGGAATTTTCATGACCGTGCACCTCCGACCATCGTGATACTAAAACGGGCCCTTCACCGTAAAGGTGCAGGGCCCGTTCGTGGAAAGCTGTTTTTAGCGGATTTTATTATCCCCAAATGGGGTAAATCGGGAACAGAGAGGCGAATACTAGCGCTACGACCGACATCAATTTGATCAGGATATCGAGCGATGGGCCGACGGTATCCTTCAGCGGGTCACCAACTGTATCGCCGACGACGCTCGAATCGTGTGCCTCAGATCCCTTACCACCGTAGTGGCCTTCCTCGATGTATTTCTTCGCATTATCCATTGCTCCACCGGAGTTTCCACAGAAGATGGCGAGTTGGATAGCGGAAAGAAGACCTCCAATCAAGAATCCACCGAGTGCGTAGCGTCCGAAGATAAGTCCGAACGCGAGCGGGGTGATCACCGCAATCATCGCCGGGAGGAACATCTTGCGTACTCCGCCATGAGCGGTGATCGAGATGCACCGGTTGAAATCAGCCGGCTCTTCCCCGGCCATTATCTTCGGATTCTCCTTGAACTGACGGCGGATCTCCTCTACGAGCAATCCAGCGGTCTGGCTCACCCCGCGGATTAGTAGAGCTGAGAACACGTACGGAACCATTGCTCCGAGGACCAGACCGGCAATGACATACGCGCCTACTTCGATCGGGTTCCCAGTTGGGGAAAACTGAGCCGCGATCTGTCCCACAATCGGGAGCTGCGGTTCAACAACTTGCGAAGCGCTTCCGATTGCTGACCACATATAGGAAGCGATTAGCCCAAGTGCAGCAAATGCTGCTGAACCGATGGCAAATCCCTTTCCGATCGCTGCAGTGGTATTACCAACTGCATCCAGTTTGTCGGTACGTTCGCGCACCTCGGGCGGAAGCTCGGACATCGTGGCGATACCACCCGCGTTGTCCGCGATCGGGCCGTAAGTATCTACCGAAACGGTCATTGCCACGAAGGAGAGCATTCCCATTGCTGCGAACGCAACTCCAAGCAGGTTCCCGAACTGGTACGCCCCGAGGATTGCCGCGGCGAGAACGACTACCGGTAGGAACGTGCTGAGCATTCCTAGTGCCATTCCTTCAGCGACTCCAATACCAGGGCCGTTCTGGTTCATTCTCGCTAATTCCCGCGCTGGCTTGTACGTGGTCGAGGTGTAATACTCGGAGAAGAACCCGATTGCTATACCAGTGATCAACCCGAGAATAACCTCATAGAAAATGTTGAGGGAAAGGGGTGACAGCCAACAGAAGAGGAAAGTAGTGACAGCAGTTAGAATGGCTGCTAACCGTGTCCCATGCATCAGAATTCCCTGTACGTTTTCCGCCTTGCCGCTCTTTCGCACGTACAGAATAGCGAGCAGACTGGAGAACGTACCACCGGCTACGATGACTAATGGCGCGATGACTAGCCACCAGTAGTTAGAAGCATCGAGCCCAGCGGTGAAACCAAGTTTGGATATTATCCCCTGCAGGCTTGCGTTATCCCGTCCAACATACAGATAGAGGACCATGACGATCACTGATATGATCGCCCCGATGAACGACTCGAGAAGGTCCGCACCTAGTCCACCTA
>CAZZJU010000164.1:0-2357 GCA_964654805.1 uncultured Thermotogae bacterium
ACTCCAATTCGGGATAAATGGAGAGCTCATCTATCCGATCGCCCTCGGCCCACCGCTTCTGAGATTGGAAGGAGGATGGAGCAGGTGAGGCTTTTCGGAACAGATGGAGTGCGGGGAGTAGCGAATCGCGACCTTACTCCGGAACTCGCTCTCTCCCTTGCCCGCGCCGCCGCAGAGGTACTCGTTCCCCCCGGGAAGACTGTGATCATCGGCAGAGACACGCGGGAGAGCGGACCGATGCTCGAGGGGGCACTCGCCGCTGGGTTTGCAGCAAGCGGAGCCGACGTGCTCCTCGCCGGGATCATTCCCACTCCGGCGATCTCTTTCCTCATCAAGGATGAGCATGCCACTCTGGGGGCTGTGATCTCAGCGTCGCACAATCCTCCCACGGACAACGGAATCAAATTCTTCGACAGCGCCGGCATGAAGCTCACCGTCGAACAGGAACAAGAGATCGAGAATACCTTAGGCCGTCCGCTGAAGGGGCTCCGGGTCGGAAAAATCGAACTGTTGGAGGCCGCCGCGACGCGGTACGCCGCCTTTCTCACTGGGACGATCGAATCCGACGAAGTGGATCTTTCAGGAACGCGGATCGTGGTCGACTGCGCCTACGGTGCTACCGGAGCGATCGCCCCTCGTGTCCTGCGCCACTTCAACGCCGAGGTGGTCGAACTTCACACTGCACCTGATGGTCGCCGGATCAATCAGGGATGCGGTTCCACCCATCTTGACCCGCTTAGATCTGCTGTGCGGAAGCACAAAGCGGATCTTGGGATCGCGTTCGACGGCGACGGTGACCGTGTCCTCCTCGTCGGACCGGACGGAGGAGTGATTGATGGGGACAAGATGATGGGAATCGCCGCGCTGCACATGCAGCGGACCGGACGGTTCTCTCCGCCGCTCGTCGTGGCGACGGTGATGAGCAACCTCGGATTGGAGCGAAAACTCAGGGAAGAGGGAATCGAGATCATTCGCACTCCGGTGGGGGACCGCTACGTCGCACGGGAGATGCACTCCCGTGGAGCGCGTCTCGGAGGTGAGCAGTCCGGACACGTCATCTTCTCCGACCATTCCCCAACCGGAGATGGGATCCTGACGGCGGTCAAGCTCCTTGAGATTGCTCATATGAACCGGTCTTCCCTTCCTGAGTTGGCTCAAGAGATTCCCCTCTTTCCGCAGATCCTGAAAAACGTGGAAGCCGCTGATCCGGCGCGGGTTGTCTCCCATCCGGCGGTGGTGGAGGCAATCTCCTATGAGGAAGAGAAGCTTGGGAAGGATGGGCGGGTCCTCGTGCGGGCCTCCGGAACTCAGCCCCTCGTGCGAGTGATGGTCGAGGCCGTCGATCCCGCTATCTGCTCTGCGACTGTCGACCGACTTGTGGACGTGATCGCGCGTGCTGCTCAGTCGGAAAACTGGTAGGTCAGAACAGGATTGCGTACCGCTCGCGTCTGGTCGAGTCTCCGCACCGGTGTTGTTGTCGGGGCGTTGTGCAGAAGATCCGGATTCTCTTTCGCTTCGCGGGCTATCTTCTCCATCGCTTCTACGAACCTATCGAGTGTCTCCTTCCCTTCCGTCTCGGTCGGCTCGATCATCAGCGCCTCGTGCACGATGAGCGGGAAGTAGATCGTCGGCGGATGGAACCCGTAGTCAAGCAGCCTCTTTGCGATATCGAGGGTCGATACTCCTTCCCCGATTCCCTTGCCGGAGAGGACGAACTCATGCTTGCACAACCGGTCGTAGGGGAGGGTATATGTCCGCTTGAGCTTGGTCTGAAGATAATTCGCGTTCAGGACCGCGTCTCCGCTCACGGCGCGCAGTCCGGCGTCCCCGAGCTGCAGGACGTAGGCGTACGCCTTGAGGATCACCCCGAAGTTCCCGTAGAAGGAGTGCACACTCCCGATCGACTGCTCCTGCTCCCAATCCAAGGTATACTCATCCCCTTGCTTCACGATGCGGGGAACAGGGAGAAACGGAACGAGCTCTTCGGCCACCGCCACCGGCCCGGATCCAGGGCCTCCCCCTCCGTGCGGGGTGGAAAGGGTCTTGTGCAGGTTGAAGTGGAACACATCCGCTCCCATGTCCCCGGGACGGGCGCGGCCGATGTAGGAATTGAGGTTCGCTCCGTCGAAATAGCACAGCCCACCGGCCTGGTGGACTAGTTCGGTCACCTCGAGGATCCTCTCTTCGAATATCCCGAGCGTGTTTGGAACAGTGAGCATGATCCCGGCCACCGTCTCATCGAGCGCGGATTTCAAGGCTTCGAGGTCGACCATCCCGTCCGGGCCGGAGTGGATCTCCCGCACCGTGAACCCGGCGATCGTTGCTGAGGCCGGATTCGTCCCATGCGCCGAGTCGGG
>CAZZJU010000165.1:0-2353 GCA_964654805.1 uncultured Thermotogae bacterium
CCTAATCAAACATTTGGACTTCGACATGCCGCCCGGAGCGATCGTGGGTGTGACTCCGCGGGCGCGCAGCCCATCCACGCGGGCCTTGATCTCCTCCTGCCGCGCTGCCGCGAGCTTCCTTCCGTCCAATACGGCCATTTCTCCTCCCCGGAATTCCGATTCTAACTCCTCGTTTAGCCATATTGTAAGTTGCGGCGATGAGATTTCCCCGCTATCCTTGTTTCGGACCGGTGTTGCGGTCCTTTTTCACGAGGGAGATGACATGAAATCAGACCTTGAGATTGCGCAATCCGCCGAACTGAAGCCGATCAGCGAGATCGCTGCTTCCATCGGGATCCGCCCCGACGAGCTCGAGCTCTACGGCGAACACAAGGCGAAGGTGCGGCTTGAGATCCTGGAACGATTGAGGGATCGGCCGAACGGGAAGTACATCGACGTCACCGCGATCACCCCGACTCCGCTCGGCGAGGGGAAGACGACGACCACGATCGGCCTGGTGCAGGGGCTCGGCCGGTTGGGGAAGCGCGCGATCGCGTGCATCCGCCAGCCGTCGCAGGGCCCGACGTTCGGGATCAAAGGGGGAGCGGCCGGCGGGGGCTACTCCCAGGTCGTCCCGATGGAGGAGTTCAACCTCCACCTCACCGGCGACATCCACGCGATCGGGGCAGCTCACAACCTGATCGCCGCGGCGATCGACGCGCGTATGCTGCACGAGGCCCGCAACCGATCGTGGGACGAGACCGGATTGCCTCGGCTCGACATCGATCCCTACACCATCACCTGGAACCGGGTCGTCGACGTGAACGACCGCGCGCTGCGCCACGTAGTGATCGGCCTCGGCGGGAGATGGGACGGGATCCCCCGTGAGACCGGGTTCGACATCACCGTCGCCTCAGAGCTGATGGCGATCCTCGCCCTTGCCCAGGACCTGCGTGACCTGCGGGCCCGGATCGGACGGATCGTCGTCGCCTACAGCCGGAGCAGACAGCCGATCACGACCGAGGACCTCGGGGTCGCCGGCGCGGCGGCGGTGCTGATGCGCGATACGATCAAGCCGAACCTCCTCCAGACCCTGGAGGGGCAGCCCGCGTTCGTCCACGCCGGCCCGTTCGCCAACATCGCCCACGGGAACTCGTCGATCATCGCCGATCGGATCGCGCTCAAGCTCGGGGAGTACGTGGTCACCGAGTCCGGGTTCGGAGCGGACATCGGGATGGAGAAGTTCTTCGACATCAAGTGCCGCGCGAGCGGTCTGGTACCGAACGCGGTCATCCTGGTGGCCACGATCCGCGCCCTCAAGATGCACGGAGGCGGACCACGGGTGGTCGCCGGGCGGCCGCTCGATCCGGCGTACACGCAGGAGAACCCAGAACTGGTGGAGCAGGGCTGCGTCAACCTGACCCGGAACATCGAGATCGCGCGCATCTTCGGGATCCCGGTCGTCGTAGCGATAAACCGGTTCCCGACCGATACCGCAGCCGAGATCGAGATCGTCAAGCGGGCTGCGACGCAGGCCGGGGCGTTCGCCGCGGTGGAGACGGATCACTTCGCCCGCGGCGGCGAAGGGGCACGGGCGCTGGCCGAGGCCGCGATCGCCGCGTGCGACGCGCCGTCCGATTTCCGGTTTCTCTACCCACTCGATCTTCCGATCAAGGAGAAGATCGAGACGATCGCCACCAAGGTCTACGGAGCAGCCGGGGTGGAGTACACCCAGGTGGCGACCCGCCAGATTGCCGATTACGAGGCATCCGGGTTCGGTAACCTTCCGATCTGCATGGCGAAGACGCACCTTTCCATCTCCCACGATCCAGCCCTGAAGGGGGCCCCGCGCGGGTTCGTCCTCCCGGTGCGCGAGGTGCGGGCGAGCGTGGGAGCGGGGTTCATTTATCCATTGTGCGGGGAGATGCGGACGATGCCCGGACTCCCGTCGGTCCCGGCGTTCATGGGCATCGACCTCGATGCGGACGGGAAGATCGTCGGGCTGTCGTAAGGAGGATGATTTGGACCGGGAACAGGTGGAACGCGGCGTCAGGATGATGATGGAGGGCCTCGGCCTCGATCTAACGCACGAGGGACTGCGCGACACCCCGCGGCGGGTGGCGGGGATGTTCATCGACGATTTCTTCGCCCACATCGACGAGGATCCGGGCGACGTGCTCACGACGTTTTTCCACTCCGACTACGACGAGATGGTCGCCCTCAAGGGGATCCCGTTTCACTCGATATGCGAACATCATCTGATCCCGTTCATCGGGACGGCGTCGATCGTGTACATCCCCAAGGGCGGGCTGGTCGTCGGAGCGAGCAAGCTCGCACGGGCGGTGGAGATCGCGGCCAGCCGTCCACAGCTGCA
>CAZZJU010000166.1:0-2286 GCA_964654805.1 uncultured Thermotogae bacterium
GGAGGCCCTTGCACACGAGGACGACGCAAGGGCAGCGGCGCAGCGTGCTGTCGATCTTCTCACAGCGCGACCGGTTAAAGGCGGAAAATACACGGTGATCCTTGATCCAGCTCTCGCCGGGGTATTCATTCACGAAGCGTTCGGCCATCTGTGTGAGGCTGATTTTACTTACAAAAATGAACGCATGCGCACGATAATGCAGATAGGTTCACGATTCGGAAATGATGATCTCAATGTTATCGATGAGGGTTATATCCCTGGACTACGTGGCAATGTGCCTTACGACGACGAAGGGACACCGCGCACCAAGACCTACCTGATTAAGAACGGGATACTGACGAGCCTTCTCCACTCGCGTGAGACGGCCGCGCGGATGGGGGCGGAGCCGACCGGAAACGCGCGTGCGGTATCGTACGAATATGAGCCAATCGTACGCATGACCAACACCTACATCGATAACGGCACTTATACCTTTGAAGAAATGCTTGCTGGAATTGACCATGGGATTTATGCGATCAAAGCGTATGGTGGGCAGACAGTATTCGAGCAGTTCACTTTCTCCGCTGCCTATGCCTACGAAATTAAGAATGGAGAAATCGGGGAGATGCTCAAGGACGTCGTCCTCACCGGAAACGTGTTCGAGACACTGCGCTCGATCGAGATGATCGGAAATGACCGCAAGATGTTCGGCGGTGCTGGCGGATGTGGCAAGGAGAACCAGTTCCCGTTACCAGTTACTGATGGTGCACCTCATATCCGAATCGCGGATGTGACGATAGGAGGCAAGTGATGGACAAGCTGCTGCAGGAATTGAAGGACAAGGTTGACCAAGCAGAACTCTACCGGATAAGCAGCCGTACTGTGCCAATTAACTTCCGAGCGGGCAAACTGGAATCGATAAAAAGTCACGCTATTGACGGAATCGCTCTGCGAGTAGTGGTTAACGGGCGATTGGGTTTCGCCACCACTACCGATCTTACTGATACTTCCGAGTTGGTTGCAGCTGCAATCGCGTCCGCGAAGTTCGGGGAACCGATGGAATTCACATTTGCCCCTCCCACATCCCCAGCCGATGTCCCAGCATACGACCCACAAGTGGCAAACCTCCCGGAGGATACGATGATTGAGATAGCAACCCGGGCCGTTACCGCGCTGAAGGATGCCGATCCCGAGGCCGACGTAAACCTCTCGCTTGAACGCACCGAAGAAACCGTCATCATTGCGAACACAAACGGGTTGGAACTCACCGAGCGACGGACGATGATTGCCGGCGGAGGCGAGGTGGGGAAGGCCAATCCTGGTGACATCTTCATCATCTTCGACAGCACTCAGAGCCGCTATTTAGATGCGTTCGACATGGATCGGGTCGTAAATCGCATCGTCCGTTACCTAAGTTACGGCAAGAAGATCGTATCCGTACCATCTAAACCGATGCCGGTTGTGTTCACACAAAATGGGACGATCGCCATCCTGCTTCCATTACTGGTCGGATTCAATGGAAAATCAGTGTACATGGGGACATCACCTCTCAAGGGGCGGATCGGAGAGCGAGCATTCGACCCGCGGCTATCCATCGCCGATGACGGCACCATTCCCCGCGGGCCCCACAGTGCCGGTTTCGATGATGAAGGAACCCCGACCGCGCGCACTCCGCTTATTTCCGAAGGCATAGTTACGGGGTTCATCTACGATCGTCGCACCGCCGCTCTCGCCAAGGCTGAACCGACCGGAAATGGATACAAGGGCGGCATATTCAGTGGAGGTGGATTTCGCACCCCGCCCAGCGCCGGAGCGAGCAATATCATCGTCGCTCCCGGAGATATATCGGAGAAAGAGTTGATTGCCGGAATCGATGAGGGGTTGTTGGTGGACAGCGTTCTCGGCTTGGGGCAAGGGAACATAAACTCGGGTGAGTTCTCGAACAACGTGGCAGTTGCGTTTAAAATCGAGCGTGGTGAAGTCGTGGGTCGGGTTAAGAACACAATGATCGCTGGGAATGCTTATGAACTGCTGAAGGATCACCTGATTGGCCTCGGAGCGGAAACGGAGTTTGTACATGGGGCCTTGCGTACACCGATGATCGCTGTTGATGGAGTAAATGTCGTTGGCCAGTAATGACAACCGCAGACTCAATCCTCAAGCTCGAACACAGTAACTCCGTCGCCTCCTTCGCGCGGGGTGGCAGGGCCATAGTTCTTTACGAACGAGCATGAGGATAGATAGCTCCTGATCGCGACGCGCAGCGCGCCGGTGCCGCCGGGGCAGTGACTGGTCGCCGCACGTTTG
>CAZZJU010000167.1:0-2234 GCA_964654805.1 uncultured Thermotogae bacterium
TACTGGAGAAGGTGCCAGCGGTTCCACTTCCACCGTTACCTCCTCCCGCCGCGGCTGTAGCGATGGATTGAATACGAGAAGAGGGATCTCCAGATCGGAGGAAACACCGGATATCTGTGTTCCCACGGTGCGCAGCGCATTCCGGATAACCTGATGAGCAATTGCTTCTGCTCGATCGTAGCGCATGAGCATCTCGCGATGGATGGCGTCGATCCCGGTTCCACAGATCGAATCATGCGCTTGATTCTGCAGCACAAGCTCCCATGCTTTCCAGACGAACGGCGAGAGATCGTGCCCATAGAGACTGGCAACTGCGGTCAGCGGTTCGGCATACTGCTCCAACAGCGTTTGGAGCTGAGCGTTTCTCTGTTTGAGATACATCCGCGCTGAGTACACTCCGCTGAGTACTGGTTGGAACTTGCTGGTTCGCAGCTCGCCGCGCACGACGGACAACTGCTGGTTAGCCACAGCGTCAACGTATTCGGAAAGGTCTCCCTGCCGCAGGGAGGCATCAGGCAGTTTTGCGTTCAGTCGGGCGATGACTTCAAGCACGTCCGCCTGTGGCCCCAGGTGATCGCATCCGTTGGGAAGGAGTAGAGTTGTGGAGGAGCTTAACTCCCCAATGAGTCGGATGAGCGCCTCAATGGGAAAAGCATCTTGGGGCAGTCGTCCCCGATTCTGCAGCTCAGCGATGGGGAATGATACGTGAGCCGGATCGTCGCTTAGCAATGCACCACTGCAGTAACCTGTTTGCATCACATGGGTGAACACTCGCGATCCATCCGGAGCTTCCCACATGAAATCAAGAGCACCCGCTTGTTCCACTGCGGAATCGGCTCCGCGCATGATGAATGCCGCTTCAATTCCGAACCCTTGGAGAATTTGGGGAAGCTGGGGGATGTGTCCGAAGCTATCGGGAAGGTAGCCTGCGGCCATCACCGGACCAAAAGCAGTCCCGATTTTTCTGCCGAGGAGCAAATTACGGATTAACGATTCGCCCGACACGAGAAACTCATCGGGTTGAATATACCATGGGCCGATTTGCAACCGACCGGCGCGAATCAGCTGTTTGATCTCCTGTTCGCATTCCGGACGGACATCCAGGTAATCCGAAAGCGGGATTACCTGTCCGTCGAGCATGAATCGGTACTCCGGCTTATCCTTCATAACCGCGAGAAGCTGGTCCATACCGTGGACCAGCCAGTAGCGGAATTCGTCAAATGTCAGATACCATTCACGATCCCAATGAGTGTGCGAAACTACGATAACATTGTATTTTTTTCTGTTTTTCATGCCGAAGTGTTCCTCCTCAATCTCAACGCCGTGGTTGCACTGATTTCAAATTCTGTTGAGGGTATCAAGCGCCTCATCGATCTCGGCGATAAATATGCCGATGCCGTAATCGCTGATTCCCCCGACCCATATCAGGTAATCCCTATACTTTACCAAACCATCCCCGAAGATCACGAGCGCGCGGTCGCCGTAACTTTCAGCAAGCCCCCGCGGTGCCAGGAGATAATCGCTGATCGCCTGAAGCTTCCCTGCTCCGTCCACGATCGCCAGCCCGTCTTTATAGGATAAGTCCTCCTTCAGCACTGCATGCCAGCCGACCAGATATTCGTTATCGGAAAGTGGGACAACGTTGGTGGACCATCCGACCTTTTCTTCCCACTCCTCCGGGGCGAAGACTGGCTCCATTGACTTTTCCGGTATCGTTAAAGACCCGATATCAGCAGTGGCCCGCCAGCATAAGCCTTCTTGGCGCAAGTCGGGCCGAGTGAGTATGGTGGCATTGCTTCCGGTGACCTCGATAAATGCACTGTCTTTGTTGGAGAGTACGACGCTTTCCTGTTCGTCAACTGTGGAGAAGTACCCTCGTCGTCGTACAGTGAAGGATTGGTCTAGTTCCGCGAATCCAAGCACCGATTTCTTGATCAGCTCATCACGCATATGATAATGCTTTGAGCCAGTGTAGAGCATGTATATGCTATCTCCTACGATATTTACGCGTGGGTCTTCGCATCCGTGGCCGAACTCCCAGATATGCTCAGGCCAAAGCACGATTTTAGTGTCCAACGGCGCTTTGATCCGCCCCTGTACAACTTCATCGATATCCAGCTTCAGCACGCCGATACTGGAGTTGTAAGTGTAGTAGTCGAAGACAAGGCGAGGGAAGATGAGCAACTTACCATCGTGTTCCAGGGCACCGGGATTGAACGCGGCGATCGGTTGTG
>CAZZJU010000168.1:0-2227 GCA_964654805.1 uncultured Thermotogae bacterium
CCAAGAAAGGCCGTATAGGTGCCTTCCCTTATCGAAGAGTGGAGTCTGAGGGGAGTTCAGGTACTTGGGCTCTCCGGAGAACGCTCTCCCCCCGAATGCGATAACTCGGTCAGCGAGATCGTAGATCGGGAAAATCACTCGATTTCGAAACCGATCGTACAAACTTTCGTTTCTTCCCCTCACCAGGAGTCCGAGATCGAGAAGCGCTTTTGTTCCATAGCGCTTAGAAAAGCGCCTTTTCAATCCTTCCCATTCATCGAGGGAGTAACCCAGCCCGAACCTCTTCCACAATTCCTCCCCGTAACCACGGGAGATTAAGTAATCGCGGGCCTGTTTTCCGATCTTGGGATGCCGCAGGTTATCGGCGAAGTATTTTGCCACTTCTGTATTGATCTCGTAGAGCTTCTCACGGGCGCCATCACCCCTACGAGAGAGTTTGACCCCGGCCTCCGCTGCCAACCTCTCCAGGGCCTCGGGGAACGAGATCCGCTCGATTTTCATCAGAAAAGCGAACAGGTCCCCGCCCTCTCCGCAGCCGAAACAATGCCACAGTCCTTTCTCAGGATCGACGTAAAAAGAAGGAGTATCATCTTTGTGAAAAGGGCAGTGCCCTTTGTACCGCGTCCCGGATTTCGTGAGTGTAAGATAACGGGAAATCAGGGAGACGATGTCGACCCGGGCCTTAACCATCTCCACGTCCGAGCGGTCAGCCATTCCGGATCACCTCTTGTAGGAATGGATTCATCTTCCGCTCGGCTGACAACCGCGTGTGCGGTCCGTGACCGGGATAGATGAGGAAGTCTTCTCCCAGGGAGAGGAGCCGCGCGAGCGAACGCCGCATGTCAGGCCAAGATCCACCAGGAAAGTCAGTCCGCCCGATCGAACCGGCGAACAGGAGATCTCCCGTAAACAAGATTCCGTCTCCCATTAGGGTGATACTCCCCGGAGAGTGACCGGGTGTATGGAGGACCCGCAGGCCCGCGATTTCATCGCCTTCCTCTATGTAGAAGTCGAATTGAGGATGATCCGGATAGTATTCATTCACAAACGGTAGGTCAGCACGATGAATGTAAAGCTTTGCCCCTTTCTCTTTGAGAGTCCAGTCCCCTCCTACGTGGTCGAAGTGTCCGTGGGTGTTCACCACAAGATCGACCTTCCTGCCAGAGAGAAACTCACACAGGTATGCGTCATACACGGCCGGATCGATCAATATCGTAGCCTCAGCTGTTTCGACCAAATAGCAATTGGTGGCAAGATCCCCCAAGATGACCTTCTCCACCCGCATATATGCCCTCCTTTACGCACGCGCCACGGTGAGGACATAAACCCGCGCGAACCCCCCGGTCTTAAGCACGCGGGCGCACTCTTCCGCTGTGGATCCAGTGGTGAAAATATCATCAACGATGAGTACTGCTCCTTGACCTGATGTTACAACTTCAAACGCACCGTGCAAGTTCTTCCGCCTCTCCGCAGCGGGGAGGTCAACTTGTGCTGAGGTCTGACGCACTTTTGCTAAAAACTGCCCGACTGGGATACCCAGCTTTCGTCCCAATCCACGCGCAAGCATTTTCGCCTGATTGAACCCACGTGCCTTTCTATCTGCCTTTGTCATCGGTACATAAGTTATGATATCAATATTCCCGAAAGGTTTCTCCTTTTGCATGTATTCCGCTAATTTGGACGCAAGAAACCGGGCAATTGCCGGTTCTTTATTAAATTTTAGTTCTCGCACCAGTGTGCCCCAGCCGGAGTTATACGGCCCGAGAGCACGGGCGAGTTCAAATTCCCTTTCCCGCGTTCCGCAGCTTGTACAGAGATCGAGATAAGGATCGGTTAGTTCTTCCTGACAGATATAACAGCGAGATCCTTCCAATTGAGGAAGCTGAGCTGCACAATCCGGGCAGATTGGAGTCAGCCCTTCACATGGCTTTCCGCATATCACACAGTGTGGCGGGAAGAGGAGGGAGAGGATCCCCTCCCCCCACTTCCCCAACGTGTTAAGAAACGACGTATTTCGCCACCCGAACGAGTTGGTTGGTGTACCCCCATTCGTTGTCATAAAAAGTGACCACTTTGAGAAGGCGTTCATCGACAACCTTGGTAAGGTTCAGATCGACGACGCTGGCACGCGATTCACCGATAATGTCACTTGAGACTATCGGGTCGTTGCTCACTCCAAGAATTCCTTTGAGCTCGCCCTCTGCATAGCGGGTGAGTGCTTCGTTTA
>CAZZJU010000169.1:0-2203 GCA_964654805.1 uncultured Thermotogae bacterium
GCCTCAACTCCGGCGAGATTTACCAGATCATGCGCTGGGTGAAAGAAGCGGGGGGGCTGATCGGGGTTCACGCCGAAAACGGCGATATCATCCACACGCTGCGGACTCTCTTTCTGAATCAGGGGCATAAAACGCCGTTTTATCACTATCTCAGCAGTCCGGCCGTCGCCGAGGCGGAGGCGGTGAACCAGATGTTATTCCTCAACGAGCACGTCGGCGGACGGTTGTACTTCGTGCACATCTCCGCGGGGGAATCGCTGGCCCTGATCGCCCGGGCGAAGGCCCGCGGCCAGACGGTGTACGCCGAGACCTGCCCTCACTACCTCGCGCTGACGGCAGAGGAGTACAAACGCGCGGATGGGTATCTGTTCCTCGTCAGCCCGTCGCTCAAATCGGCGGAGGATCGTGAGGCTCTATGGGAAGGCATAATTGCCGGTACGGTCAATTTCGTCTCCACCGACCACTGTCCGTTCAGTCGGGAGCAAAAGGAGACACATAAAGACGATTTCACCGCGGTGCCGAACGGAATGCCCGGAGTGGAGACGCGGCTGCCGATCCTGCTCACCGAAGGATATTGGCACCGTCACGTGCCGCTCGAGCGGATCGTTGAGCTGACGAGCTACAACCCAGCACGTGTGTTTGGGCTGTTTCCCCGGAAAGGAACCCTGCAACCGGGATCGGACGCCGATCTTGTCATTCTCAATCTGGATAAAGAATGGACGCTACGACACGAGGATCTCCATATGAATGTCGATTGGTCCCCGTATGAAGGATGGAAGTGCCGCGGGTTTCAGGAACTGGTGATGCGCCGCGGAGAGATCATGTATGAAGGCGGCAAGTGGATCGCCAATTCCGCCCAGGGCGAGTTTCTTGCGCGAAGGATTAACTGAGATAAGGAGGTCAAGGTGTTCGAACAGCAATTTCTGGACCAGCGCAGGCGGCTGCAGCTCACACCGGAGAAGATCGAGGAGCGGTTTCGCAACGCAGCCATCGGAGAGGAATCCGCGAAATGGGCGCGCCGGTGGTTAGACGTTGAGTCCTACGGCCAGGTGGGATTGGCCCTGTTCGACCTGCCGCCGATCATCGAGCGAGCGAAGGACGGGGATATCCTCATCGACGTGGACGGCAAGGAGTACGTGGACCTGCTCGCCGGCTTCTCGGTGTCAGCGCTGGGGGAATGCAACGACCAGGTGACCAAGGTCATTCAGGAGCAAGCGGGGAAACTGGTGCACTACTTCGATTTCCCACATCCGGAACGGATCAAGCTGGCGGAGAAGCTCGTCCGGATCAGCCCGATCAAGGGAGGCAAGGCACGGGTCGCGTTCGGGGTGACCGGGTCCGATGCCGTCGAGCTGGCCGTCCGCGCCGCACGCTACTACACTGGCCGGCCGATGATCCTCACTGCGTTCGGGGACTATCACGGGGTCACCTACGGCTCGATGGCCTTCACCGGCAAGGGTGGAATGTGGCCCTATTTTTACCCGATACCGCCGCTCGACACAGGTGTGAGCTACTTCCCGTTCCCATACCCGTACCAATGCCCGTTCGGCAAAGCGCCTACGGGTGAGGACGAAGAAAACTGGTGTTTAGAGCGGTTGGAGAATTACTTCGAATACTACTTCCAGAGCAAGGAATCACCCTATCGGGAGGTAAAAGGGAATATCACCAACGTGGCAGCGTTCGTGGTCGAGCCGTTCCAGAGCTCGGCCGGTTACATCCTGCCCTCCCCTGGCTACCTGCGGCTGCTGCGCCGCCTGGCCGACAAATACGACATCCTCCTGATCGTGGATGAGATCCAGACCGGCCTGGGCCGCACGGGTAAGCTGTGGGCAAGCGAATGGGAGGGGGTGGAAGTGGACATGCTCCTCACTTCCAAGGCGCTCGGCGGTGGACTGCCGCTTGCCGCGGTGGTCGCCAAGTCCGAAGTACTGGAGGCATGGGGACCGGCAGCTCACGTCTCCACCCAAGCGGGAAACGTGCTCGCCTGCGCAGCGGGAAACGTGGTGCTAAACACAATTTCACAGGATAGCTTCCTTCAGACTGTCCAGGAACGAGGAGAATACTTCGTCGATGGGTTGCGTGAACTGCAACGGCGCCACCCGTTGATCGGGAACATTAACGCCAAGGGGATATACATCGGGCTGGAACTGGTGCGCGACCGGACAACGCGGGAACCAGCTCCGGAGGAGGCGCTGTTCGTAAC
>CAZZJU010000170.1:0-2201 GCA_964654805.1 uncultured Thermotogae bacterium
AATGCTGCGGACAGCAGGATTTGACGCTTACCCTGTGCTTCTAAGAGTAGGAGCCGGGGTAGATGTCGACTTTGACCTCCCACCCGCGATACAGATGTTCAATCACGTTATTGTGGCAGTGCATTGGGGAGCGGACTGGCTTTTCCTCGATCCAACTTGCGACGTAACTACATTTTCCTACCTGCCCCAGGAGGATCGAGAGCGTCACTGTCTTGTTGCCTTAGGGAATAAAGATAAGGCCGGGTTGATTATAAAAACGAGCCAGCTAGTCCCAGAGGAGACTTATGTCAAGAGTGAAACACATGCCACCATCTCCCAAGATGGCGGGCTCAAAGCGACAGCAAAAATTGAAACAGGAGGAGATGATAACTTGTGGTATCGCAATCTCCTTCTTTCCTATCGCCCGGATGAGCGAAAAAATGTGTTTGGTCAAATCTTAAGCTCGGTTATTCCACGGGCACAGCTCACCGCGCTCAATTATTCCGATCTCGATGATAACCACACGCCAGTGACGATTACTGAGGGGTTTAAAAAGGAGCACTTCGTTCAAAAAGCAGGGGATATGTTTCTCTTCCCGGCTCCTTATCCGGCGCAAATTCCCTTCCCTGCTCTTTACTCCGACGAGGTTGGACAGGATACCCGTGACTATCCACTTATGACCACTCCGGAACGTGTTGAAGTGCGTACCTGGATTACGATCCCTGCTGGAATGACTGTTCAACTTCCCCAGAATACGGATATAACGAACGAAGTTGCAAGCTTCAGTGCTCACTACTCAGTTACAGATAACAAGATCATCGTCGTGCGAATCCTTCAGGTAAACACTAGAAAAGTGATGCCAGACAAATATTCCCTTTATAAAAAGGTGATCGACGCAATGCTTGAAGACGCGAACGCGATGATCGTAGCCCGGCCATCCGGGTAAACCAACAGAAATGAGCACGTTAGGATAATGATTTGCCGCCCGGTAGAGCTCTAGTGCCGTTCTGGCTGCCAACGCAGGGGTAATGGAAATTCTTGCTTGGCAAGCACCTTAGTAGGCACTACATAAGGGACCGCCCCAAGCAGGGGCGGTCCTAGTTATTCGCCGTTTTGCTTGCGGATCACAAGGGCATCGGACATCGCCGCTGCGTCGACCACGACGCGGTCGCCCTCCTTGATCTCCCCGTTTACGATCTTCATCGCGAGCGGGTTTTCCACCAGGCGCTTCAGCGCCCGCTCAAGCGGGCGCGCGCCGTAGTGCGGATCGTACCCCTTCTTGGCGATCACCTTCTTCGCTTCCTCGGTGAGGACAAGGGTGATCCCCTGCTCGGAAAGCCGTTCGTTCAGCGCCTTCACCTTGAGGTCGACGATCTGCTTGATCGCCTCCTCGGAGAGCTGGTGGAAGATGATGATCTCGTCGATCCGGTTGAGGAACTCCGGCCGGAACGTGCGGCGCAGCTCCTCATGGATCTGCTCGCGGATCCGCTCCTCGGACGCACCCTCGGTGAAGTGCTCGCTTCCCACGTTCGAGGTCATAATGATGATCGTGTGGCGGAAGTCGACCGTGCGGCCGTGCCCGTCGGTGAGCCGCCCCTCATCCAATAGTTGCAGGAGCAGGTTCATCACCTGCGGATGGGCCTTCTCCACCTCGTCGAACAGGATCACCTGGTACGGCCGCCGCCGCACCGCTTCGGTAAGCTGTCCCCCTTCCTCGTAACCGACATAGCCCGGTGGGGAGCCGATCAGCCGCGCCACGGCGTGACGCTCCATGTACTCGGACATGTCGATTCGCAAAAGCGCATTATCGCTTCCGAACAGGAACTCGGCCAACGCCTTGGCGAGCTCGGTCTTCCCCACCCCGGTCGGTCCGAGGAACAGGAACGTCCCGATCGGGCGGCGCGGGTCGGAGAGCCCAGCGCGGGAGTGGCGCACCGCCTCGGCGATCGCCTTTACTCCCTCCTCCTGGTCGATCACCCGGGTGTGGAGGAGTTCCTCCATCTTCGCCAGGCGCTCCCGCTCCTCGGCGAGCATCCTTTCTGCCGGAATTCCGGTCCACTGGGAAACGACCCCGGCGATGTGCGCTTCGGTCACGGTGTCGCCGGATTTATCGACTCTAATCCGGCTTGCCGCCTCGTCGATCAGGTCGATCGCCTTGTCCGGGAGGAACCGGTCGGAGATGTAGCGCTCGGACAGCTTCGCCGCCGCCCCGCTCGCGTCAT
>CAZZJU010000171.1:0-2196 GCA_964654805.1 uncultured Thermotogae bacterium
CCGAACGGTGCGGGGAAGACGACCACGATCCGGATGCTCACCGCGCTGATCGCCCCAAGCGCGGGCAGAGCGCGAGTGGCCGGATACGAACTCGGCCCGGACAACCAGAAGATCCGAGCACATGTAGGGGTGCTCACTGAGAGCCCCGGACTGTACCCTCGGCTCTCCGCTGTTGATAATCTCATCTTTTTCGCGAAACTGTACGAAGTTCCTAATCCACGTCATCAGGCGGAGCGGTACTTGCGATTATTCGGGTTGTGGGAACGGCGAAACGATCCAGCTGGGGCGCTTTCAAAAGGGATGCGTCAGAAGCTCGCAATCGCCCGAGCTCTCCTCCACGAGCCACAGATCTTATTCCTGGACGAACCGACTGCCGGACTCGATCCAGAAGCAACAAAAACCGTACGCGATCTGATTGAAACGTTGCGCACGAACGAGCGAACGATCTTCCTCTGTACCCATAATCTCGATGAAGCTGACCGGCTATGCGACCGTATCGCCCTGTTCAAAACACGGCTTGTCGCAGTAGGAAAGCCACAAGAACTGAAGGAGCGAGTGTATGGAAGAAGAACGATGATCCAGCTCGCCGATCCCCCGGATGGGATCGAAAAGGCTCTTGCCTTTCCGTTTGTCACTAAGATTGAACGGGACGGCAACCGCATCATCGTTTCCTTATCCAATCCAGAAACTGAAAACCCAATTTTGGTCAAACGGCTGGTCGAGCTAGGAGCGAATGTACAATTCGTCTCCGAAATTAGCGCATCACTTGAGGATCTGTACCTTAACTTGATGGAGGATGAAGATGCGGCGAATTAACGTAATCCTGCTGAAGGAATGGTCCGATGCACGGCGCAATAAGATGACCGTATTCAGTGTGATCTTTCTTCCGCTGTTTATGGTGGGGATGGCGCTGTTCATAGTGCAGCAAGCCAATGGAATCAGCAGCAATACCGCGGCCCGGGCCGCGGTATTCAACACCGCACTCATTTACTTCCTTATTCTCCCAGCGATAATACCACTTGCGATCGCGGTCTATTCGATCGTTGGAGAAAAGGAGCAAGGAAGCCTGGAACCGCTCCTGGCAACCCCAATCACCGATCTCGAGCTCTTTGCAGGTAAAGCTCTGGCAAGCGTAATTCCAGCCCTCCTCATGACTTGGACCGGGTTCGGCTTGTTCCTCGGTGGGGCGTTAGTCTTCGTCGGTGGTGTTCCGCCGTATGTCCTAACGCCTCCATGGATAGCAGCGATATTTGGTCTTTCACCACTACTGGCTCTATTCTCGGTAGGAGTGACAATGTTGGTATCATCACGGGCCTCCGACGTACGAGCCGCTTATCAGTTCTCAAGTTTCGCCATTTTACCTGGCATTATCCCGCTCGTCATCTATTCCGCTCGCAAGACGCTCGTCAGTTTAGAACTCGTTGGGTTAGAAGCGGCGATATTAATCATCGTCGGGATCGGTGTGCTATACTTTGCTATTAAAGTATTCCAGCGCGAACAGATCCTCACACGCTGGAAGTGAGGGGGTTAAGATGTCAAAAATAGTCCTGATCGCTCTGGCGTTGCTTGTGGGGGTATTGGCATTTGTATACCTGAACCCAACTGAACACAATTCAGCGGGGCCACCGGAAAAGCTCCTCGGAACAGGGCAGTTCATTGTTGAACAGAACGGGCAAAAGATAATAACTGAAGACTTTACTCTTGCGTACACAAAGGAGGAAGGATACATCCTCATTTCGCAGGCTAAGCTCAAGCATGGCCAAACCAACGTTACACTGGCACAACAGTATCAACTGCACCCTGATTTCTCGCTTTCGTTCTATCAACTTGGGGTCAATACTCAATCAGCTTCCTACATCGTTTCGGCTCAACCGAAAGGCAAACAGCTACATCTAGAGGTACGTAATGATGAACAGGTTCAAACACGTGATATCCCAGATCGTACTGACACGTTTATCCTCGATAACAATCTCGTAAGCCAGTATCAACTGCTCATACTAGCAGTAGAAATGGAAAAGCTCGACCGCGACTTCACCGCGGTCGTGCCTCAATCGCTTTTGACCCTTCCTGCTCATATGGACGGACCGAACAAAGCTGAGTTTTACTCAGGCGGCAACAAATATACCGGGAAGCAGTACACTTTAAAACTGGGGAATATCACGATAACCATTATCACTTACAAGGGACGACTGGCCG
>CAZZJU010000172.1:0-2085 GCA_964654805.1 uncultured Thermotogae bacterium
AACTCGACCTCAAATACGGAATTATATTTGGGGGATATAGCTTACGCCGCGGCGTTATCGTCGGAATCGGGCTCTCGTTTGGTAAATGATCGCAGCCACCGGCTAGTCTGCCTACTCCGCAATATATCTCAAGTCCGTAAACTGCGAGTCTAACCGTCGGAAAACCTTGCTTTTTCACTGACAGGATATTATTATATTGCTGTGTTACGAATTTGTAAAAAGTAACATCAAACTAATGTCGGCATCGTTGTCTCCAAATTTCTTGGGGCCCAGGAGGGGAAATCACGCAGATCTTTAGTCCAACGAAAGGAAGTAAACATGCACATACCTGATGGTTATCTATCGCCGGCAACGTGCGGCACAATGTATGCGGTCAGTCTCCCACTCTGGACTAGAGCGGGAGTAGTAATGAAAAAGACGTTCACCCGCCGTACACTACCGACTCTAGCATTGCTCTCCGCGTTCTCGTTTCTCGTTATGATGTTCAACGTCCCCGTCCCCGGTGGAACGACAGCACACGCCGTCGGCGGCACACTCATCGCTATCCTGCTCGGACCATGGGCGGCTTTGATCGGTGAGTCACTGGCATTAGTTGTTCAGGCTCTATTCTTTGGAGACGGTGGACTCACCGCTATCGGAGCCAATTGTTTCAACATGGGGTTCGTGCTCCCGTTCGTCGGTTACTTCGTCTATCGGCTTGTCAGCTGGGGATCTCCATTCGATTCGCGCCGGAGGTGGATCGGCGCAGCCATCGGGGCGTACGTCGGGATCAATGCTGCTGCTCTAATGGCAGCGATTGAGTTCGGCATTCAACCTTACCTGTTCCACACCGCGGCCGGGGTGCCACTATACTGTCCGTACGGCCTGGCCCAGACGATTCCAGCGATGCTCATCGCCCATCTCTCTATTGCCGGACCAGTCGAAGCGGCAATTACCGGAGGTATCGTTGCTTTCCTCGGCAAGTACCACCCCGATGTATTCAATCTGAACCCGCACGAAAGGAGGGGGAAATGACGCGGTATAGAAAAGCTTGGATTACACTGGTTGTCTTGATCGCCCTCACTCCGTTAGGGCTCCTCGCCAGTGGAACCGCGTGGGGAGAGTGGGGAACCGACGAGATCAAGGGGCTACTGGGCTACATCCCGCAGGGCCTCTCCCGGCTCGCCGACATAAACCATATCGCGTTCCTGCCCGATTACTCATTACCCGGATTGGGGGCGAGCTTCGCCGGACAAACGGTCGGCTACTACATCTCGGCGATCGTCGGTGTCGGAATCATCGTTCTCCTCACCCTCGGGATAGGGAGGTTCATTGTCCGCAAGTAGCTTTCTGGACAAGAACCTGCGCGACGGGACTGCGTGGTTAGAGCGCACGCTCGCCGCGGAGGTGATAGCGACCCGAAAGGGGCTGCTGCAGGTTATTGACCCGCGGGTGAAACTAGTGAGCCTGCTCACTCTGCTGGTCGCTTCACTCCTCAGCCGCAACATCTGGGTGATCGCCTCCATGTACGGGCTCTCGCTTCTCCTTGCCGTGGCTTCCCGGATAAGCCTTACTACGTTTCTGCGCCGGGTTTGGTTGTTCGTTCCTATCTTCACCACTGCCATCGCCCTACCCGCTCTGTTCCTCACCCCGGGCGAGCGATTACTGAGCTTTGGGGGGCTCACGATCACACATCAGGGCGTCTGGGGAGCGATCTTCCTCATCTCTCGAGTGGCGACCGCAGTGTCCATTTCCACCCTCCTCATCCTCACCACCAAATGGCATCGGCTGCTCCTCGCCCTGCGAGCGCTGCGAGTGCCGTCGTTTGCCATCATCGTGCTTACCATGTGCTATCGCTACATCTTCGTCCTAGTGCGCTTGTTCAAGGATTTCCTCCTTGCGCGGAAATCGCGCGTCATCGGCCGAGTATCCTGGAGGGACAATGTGCGGTTCTTGGCGCGGACGGCCGGAATCATGCTGATCCGGTCGCTGAAGCTGGCCGATGACGTCTATCTTGCCATGATCGCAAGGGGATTCGACGGAGAGGTAGAACTACCTGCCAGGCAGCCGTTGCGAAGCGTCGACTACGGTTGGATCGCCCTCACC
>CAZZJU010000173.1:0-2061 GCA_964654805.1 uncultured Thermotogae bacterium
TCCATCGGGCCGGAGCCGTCGGTCGGCTGAACCGTCCACGCCTTCGGGTAGACGACGTCAGCGTCCTTGAACGCCTCGTTCATGTCGTGCACGATCTTGAATTTGCCGCCGTTGCGCTTAGCCAGGTTCTTCGTCGCTTCGAGCACTTTTGGATCGAGGTCGAGCCCCTTGGGATGGGCCAGCGTGACGTCCATTCCCATCATCGCCGCGGAGATGATCGCCGACTGTGGAACGGCCAACGGCTTCTCCACCGAACCGGAGTACGCCCAGCTCATGACGAACTTCTTGCCCTGCAGGTTGTGGCCAAGTTTCTCCTGCATCGTCATCACGTCGGCCAGGGCCTGGCACGGATGGAACATGTCGTCCTCCATGTTGATCACCGGGATGCGCGCCCATTTGGCGAACTCCTGGATGATCAAATGACCCTTCCCGTACTGCCAACCAGTGTGCTTGCCGTAGATGCGGATCGCGATCGCGTCACCCATCTCAGCGAGAACGCGCGCGACGTCACTGATCCGCTCGGTCTTGTACGCGATCTCCTCACCCTTGAGCGCCGGGGTGTACACCGCCCCTGGCTGGAGGAAGTGGGCGTGACCGCCGAGCTGGGTCATTCCGGCCTCGAACGAGTTGCGCGTGCGTAGCGACGCGTTGTAGAACAGCATGAACAGCGTCTGTCCCTCAAGGATCCTATGCGGCTCCCGCCGGATCTGCTTGCGCTTGAGCTCGTGAGCGGTATCGAGCATCGCTTCGATCTCGTCGCGGGTGAAATCGAGCCAAGTGAGGAAATCCCGTCCACGCAAACTAGTACTAGACATGTGAACCTCCTAAATTTTTAGTTTTTTGAGTTTTTAGGTTCGTATAGTTCATCAAGCTTACTCGTGTTCCCTACTTTGTTATCGTTGTTCCTGCCTTGCCTTCTAGCGCTTCCATCGCTTTGTCAAGCGATGTTATGATTGCCTTTTCACCACCGGCCTCGATGAACCGGATCGCAGCGCGCACCTTCGGCTCCATCGATCCCTTGGCAAAGTGCCCTTCTTCGCGGTAGCGCTTCGCCTCCTCCACCGTCATGTGGGAGATCCCCTTCTCCTGTGGGGTCTTGTAGTTAAGCTTCACCTGATCGACGTCGGTGAGGATGAGGAAGATTTTCGCCTCGACGTCGACCGCCAGCCGCTCGCCAGCGAGGTCCTTGTCGATCACCGCGTCGACTCCCTTGAGCTTTCCGTCCTTCTTGACAACCGGAATCCCGCCGCCACCGGAGGCGATGACAATCGACCGGGCGGCGATCAATTGGCGGATCGCCTCTTTCTCGAAGATCTCGATCGGATCAGGAGAAGGAACGACCCTACGCCAACCGCGACCGGCGTCTTCTTTGATGTGGTATCCCTTCTCCTCGGCCAGGCGTTGCGCCTCTTCCTCGGAGTAGAACGGGCCGACCGGTTTGCTCGGGTTCTCGAACGCCGGGTCGTTCTCATCAACCACCACCTGGGTGACCACGGTTGCCACCGGGATATCGCCCTTGCCCGCCTCCTGGAGCAGGTTGTGAAGCGACTGCTGGATCATGAACCCGATCAGCCCCTGCGATTCAGCTCCGCACACATAGAGCGGCATTGGTGCGGCCACATCCTTGGCGGTCTCGTTCTGCAGGAGGATGTTTCCCACCTGCGGGCCGTTACCATGCGTGATCACGATCTTGTACTTTCCGGAGAGGACCATCTGCGTGAGTTGTTTACAGGTCGTCTCCACGTTCGCCATCTGCTCTTCGAAGGCCCCCTTCTGCCCGGGTTGGAGGATGGCGTTCCCTCCAAGGGCAATCACTACTACTTTCTTCTCGTCTGCCATTTGATCACCTTTCTTTAAATTTATAGTTTATCGCATTGGATGTAAAATGATAACCGATCATGGATCATTTAACATCCCATATAAAGCATATTTCACTCTCCTCTGATGAACCGTCCGACCACCTGAAGAGCGGTGCGGATCGAGTGAACCTCCACGTATTCGTCCGGCTGATGTGCCTGAGCGATCGAGCCCGGACCATAGATACCAACCGGCATTCCGAGT
>CAZZJU010000174.1:0-2052 GCA_964654805.1 uncultured Thermotogae bacterium
CTCGTCGCTCAGGTCGATCGCCTTGTCCGGGGGGCACCGGTCGGAGATGTAGCGCTCGGACAGCTTCGCCGCCGCCCCGCTCGCGTCATCGGTGATCTTCACCTTATGGTGCTGTTCGAGCCGCTCGCGCAGCCCCTTCAGGATTTCGATCGTCTCCTCGATCGATGGCTCGGGGACGAACACGCGCTGGAGCCGACGCTCGAGCGCCTTATCCTTCTCGATGTGCTCGCGGTACTCGTCAAGAGTTGTCGCCCCGATCAATTGAAACTTCCCGCGGGCAAGTGGCTCCTTGAGCATGTTGGAGGCATCGATCGCCCCCTCCGCCGCCCCGGCGCCGACGATGGTGTGGATCTCATCGATGAACACGATCGTCTTTCCTGCCGAGGCCTCGATCTCCTTGATCACCGCCTTCAGCCGGTCCTCGAACTCGCCGCGGAACTTGGACCCGGCGACCATCGACGCGATGTCAAGCGCGATGATCTCCCGCTCCTTCAGGTTGTCCGGGACATCGCCGGCGACGATTTTCTGGGCCAATCCCTCCACGATCGCGGTCTTCCCCACCCCCGGCTCCCCGATCAGGACCGGGTTGTTCTTGCGGCGACGGGACAGAATCTGCTCCACCCGGCGGATCTCGTCCTCACGGCCGATCACCGGATCGAGCTCGCCCCGCTTCGCCATCTCGGTCAGATTGGTTGAGTACTTCTTCAGCACTTGATAGCGATCCTCCGGGGTGCGGTCGGTCACCCGCTGCTCGCCGCGCACGTTGCGCAGCCCGGCGTACACCGCTTCCGGAGTGATCCCGTGGCGGTCAAGGACCCGCTTCAGCTTTGGATCTACAGTGCGGGCGATGGAAAGGAGAATGTGATCGACCCCGATGAACTCGTCCTTCAGCCGCTCGGCCTCCATCTGGGCCCCGTTCACCACCGCGTCCAGGCGCGGGGTGATGTAGATCTGTGTACCCACCGGCCCGGAAACCGTCGGCTTGTCGCGCAGGAGAAGATCGATGTCCTTGGCCAATCCGGCCAGGTTGACCCCCATCTCCTGCAGAATGTCGCGGCCGATCCCCTCCTTCGTCGCCAGCACATAAAAAATGTGCTCCACGTCGAGCTGGTTGTGCTTGTAGCGCGTCAGGAGGTCCTGTGCTTCGTGGAACAGCTCCTGTGCCCCTTCGGTCAATTTATCAAAACGGATCATTATTACCACCTCAAATTAGCAGTCACATATCTTAACTGCTAATTATAGGGGTGAGATGCTCGGTTGTCAAGAAAATACGCAGCTCGACGCGCGGTTTTGAACTTCCGGGGCCAGTGCAAGACAGGAACGGTGTTCACGCCAGTTCAGGGGTCAGATGGACTGCTCTTCCACAAGTCCGGACAGTATCAGGACGAGCGCAGCCTCTACCACAGCCCGCGTTTACGAGGTCAGGCTGGGGGTTATTTATCGTGATAGTACCAACTGGTTGATATGCTCTTTAACTTTCAAGCATTTTGATAATATGCTTTGCTAGGGGTTCCTTTATCTCTCGATGCCGGGGAATAGGTTGACAAACCCCTGTTTTAGGGTTCTGATACCAATCGTGTCGTGCGCCACGACGAATTAGCACACATCCGCCATCCTTAACCCGGCGGATGAGATCACGGCGCTTCATGAGAGCTTAAGCTCAGCTACCCGACGGACATTAGGAACTTCTCCACTTGTCAGCTCATTATAGAGTTCTCTCAAGTTTTCTTGCAGTTCTTCCAGGGTTTCGCCTTGTGTCCAGTAGTCTGGGAACTCCTCAAGGTAACCGAGCCACATGTTCTCATGCTGCCAATAGACGTACTTAACTCGCTTTACCACGGCGTTTGTTAGCCCTGGTTCGTTTCGCCGTTCATTCATTGTGCCGTCCTCCGTGAGGTTTATACCGCCATGCAGGTATAGGTGTCAAACCTGACGCAAACGCACGAACCGATGTAGTATCAGACCATCGTGCACGCCACTTCAATCACCAATGCTGATTAACCTCCCGGCTTGATGATCGCGGTGATGATGCGGTATGCCGGAGATTCTGGT
>CAZZJU010000175.1:0-1989 GCA_964654805.1 uncultured Thermotogae bacterium
GCCGGGATTCAAGACGAGATCGTCTCCTTACCCAACGGCTACGACACCCTGGTCGGGGAACGGGGGATCGCTCTATCAGGCGGTCAGAAGCAGCGAGTGGCGATCGCCCGGGCTCTCCTCCTCGACCCGCGGATCCTCATCTTCGACGATCCGCTCTCCGCGGTGGATGCCGAACGGGAGACGTTTATCCTCCGCAACCTCCGGCGGTTCTTCCAGGAGCGGACGGCGATCGTGATCGCCCACCGCCTCTCCGCGGTGATGCACGCCGACCGGATCGTCGTTCTCGACAAGGGAAAGATCGTTGAGGAAGGGACCCATCAGGAACTCTTGGCGCGGGAAGGCCTGTATCGTCGGATCTGGCGCCTGCAGCAGGCGCAGCAGGAGGCGGCGGATGGATCATAGTCACTACGACGACGAAGTCCTGGGCAAGGCGTTTGACCTGCGGTTGATGCGCAGGCTGATGGGGTTTCTCGTGCCGTACTGGCGCCTGTTTGCGGTCTGCGTGGTACTGATTCTCCTTCTGACCGGGATCCAGCTCGGGCTTCCCTACATCACGAAAATCGCGATCGACGAGTTTCTCACCCTCCCTGATGCGATCGTGATCCTTCCTGCTCCGCCTGCGATGGGAAACCCGATTCCGCTCGGGAACGAGCGCTACCTCGTCGACCTTCGCAAGGTCGACCCCGGTACGCGCGAGAAGTGGGACAGCTCCGGGGCGATCTCCCCGGGGCGCTACCTGTTCGTGGCGGATGGATCCGCAGGTGCAGAGGTGGTAGCAGAGTATCCCGATCGGTTCACCTCGGTTCCCGGCGGGTACATCGCTTCTGATTCCGACCTGCGCGGCCTGCCGCCGGACGCGGTCGAGGCGCTGCGCGGTGCGGCTGTCTCCGGAGTGATCAGGCTTGCAGCGATATTCGCGTTCGCGCTTCTCATCCGGTTCGTGTTTGGAGTGGGGCAGGTCTACCTCCTGCAACTGACCGGCCAGCGGGTGATGTACGACATGCGCCGACGGATCTTCGACCACATCCTTCGATTGCCGCTCGCTTACTTCGACCGCACCCCGGTCGGTCGGCTCGTCACTCGGGTGACCAACGACGTCGCGGCGATCAACGAAATGTACACCTCAATGCTCGTGAACCTGTTCCGCGACATGTTCCTGATCGTTGGGGTGTTGGTGATCATGTTCGGGTTCGAGTGGCGATTAGCGCTCGTCGTTCTCGGGCTCTTCCCGATCATCGTTCTCGCAGCGTTCGAGTTCCGCAACCGCGTCCGTGTCGCCTACCGCGCTGTGCGCCGCCAGATCGCGCGGCTGAATGCTTATCTTCAGGAGTCGATCTCCGGGATTCGGATCATCCAGGTGTTCGTGCAGGAGCATACGGCGAACGCCCGCTTCGCGAAGATCAACCTCGACAAGTACCGCGCCGACATGCGTCAGCTCCTTACCTTCGCCGTCTTCCGCCCGCTCATGAGCTTCCTGAGCTCGTTTGCCATCGCTCTTGTCATCTGGTACGGCGGGTTGAACGTCCTGCGCGGCGGGCTATCCCTCGGTGCTCTCACTGCATTCATCCAGTACGTGCGCATGCTCTTCGAGCCGATCCTCGAGCTGGCGCAGGGGTACAACGTCCTTCAGGGGGCGATGGCTGCAGCGGAGCGGATCTTCATCCTCCTCGACGAACCAGAGGAAGACCGCGGCGGCGGGAAGGTGCTCGACCGCGTGGAGGGGCGGATCGAGTTTCGCGACGTCTGGTTCGCGTATAACGACGAGGAATGGGTCCTCAAAGGGATCTCATTCACCGCCGCTCCAGGGGAGCGGGTGGCGATCGTCGGGCCGACCGGGGGAGGGAAGACCACGATCATCAGGCTGCTGCTCCGCATGTACCCGATCCAGAAGGGCCAGATCCTCCTCGACGGGATTCCGATTGAGGAATACGACCTTGCCTTCCTCCGGTCCCAGATGGCGGTCGTGCTCCAGGACGTATTCCTGTTCTC
>CAZZJU010000176.1:0-1971 GCA_964654805.1 uncultured Thermotogae bacterium
GAGCCGGTCGTCTCCTACATCATCCGCTCGCTCCACGCGATCCTGAAGGAGAAGTTCGGAAAGTCAGACGGCCTCGCCGCGGACGGGGTGACCCTCCTCGATCCGGCAGCAGGGACGATGACCTTCGTCGCCAAGGCGGCGCAGCAGGCGGTGGACGAGTTCGTGAGAAAGTACGGGGAAGGGAGCCGAGCGAACTTCCTGCACGACCATGTCCTGCAGAACTTCTACGCGTTCGAGCTGATGATGGCCCCCTACGCGATCGGCCACCTAAAGATGGGCTTCTTCCTCGAGGAGCTCGGCTACAAGCTCAAGCCGGACGAGCGGGTGAAGTTCTACCTCACCAACACCCTGGAGATGGAGGAGCTGTCCGAGGCCAAGCTTCCGGGACTGTCTTCGCTCGCGTGTGAATCGCACCAGGCCGGGAAGGTGAAGCGGGAGACACCAATCCTCGTCATCCTTGGCAATCCGCCATATTCGGTGAGATCATCCAACAGATCCGAGTTCATCAAGCGGGAAATGGACGTCTACAAAGAAGCGGTCCGTGACGAGAGGAACCTGATGCCGCTTTCCGATGACTATGTGAAATTCATTCGGTTTGCCGAATGGAAGATCGCGCAAGCAAGCGAGGGAGTGGTCGGGATGATTACCAATCACTCTTACCTCGACAACCCGACCTTCCGCGGAATGCGGCAGCACCTGATGAACACGTTTGACGAGATCTATGTTCTCGACTTGCACGGAAACGCACTCAAGAAGGAACGGTGTCCGGACGGATCCAAGGATGAGAACGTGTTCGACATCCGCCAGGGCGTAGCGATCGCGTTTTTCATCAAGTGCAAGCCTGGAAAAGCCGACATCTCCCAGGTTTTCCATGCTGAACTCTACGGCCTGCAACAGGCGAAATACGACTGGCTCAATGGGCACGATTGGATCTCCACCGATTGGAAGGAAATCCATCCGCATTCGGGGTTTTATTTGTTCATTCCGCGCGACGAGAGAGCCCTAGCCCAGTATGAGAAATTCGTTAAGGTTACTGACATCTTTCCAGTGAAGAGCACAGGAATCAAGACACATCGAGATAATTTTGTGATCGACTTTGACAAGGAGTCACTCAAACGCCGTATCCGCACCTTCCTCGATCCGAGCTTACCTGACGATTTCGTCCGGGAGACATTTAAACTGAAAGACAACCGCGATTGGAAACTCTCGAAAAAGCGTAGGAAAATTCAGGAAGACAAAGATTGGGAGAAAAAGATCATTCCTTGCCTCTACCGGCCATTCGACATACGCTGGCTGTTCTATCACCCCGATGCGATCGACTTCGGCCGCGAAGATGTAATGCAGCATATGTGCCAAGACAATCTAGCTTTGATGCTTCCCCGGCGTCTCGAAACGGAAAGCTTTACCCACGTTCTTTGTACAAATACAGCCATTACGAACCATACCTTGTGCCTTAAGGAGGTTAATTATCTTTTCCCGCTTTGGCTGTATCACAAGGAAAACGAAGCGGCTACTCTCTCTTTGGCGCATGCCACGAGTAGAATCTGCAATCTTAGAGAAAACTTAGAAAAGTCAATTGCAAAATCTGCTAACAGCAAAACCAAACCGGAAGCAATCTTCTACTACATCTACGCTATTCTCTACTCCAACCTCTACCGTAAGAAATACACCGAATTTCTTCGCACTGATTTCCCCCGGATCCCGTTCACCAAGGATCATGAGTTCTTCGAGCAACTTGCCGCGCTCGGAAAGCGGCTCGTCGATCTCCACCTCCTTCGCTCCGACGAGCTCGATTCGCCGATCGTCCGATTTGAGGGCTCAGGCGACGGGATCATCAAGGCAGGAAAGGGGGGCCTCCGCTACGACCCTGAGACAGAGCGCGTGTACATCAACAAGACCCAGTACTTCGAGGGCGTCCCGCCGGAGGTGTGGGAGTATCAGATCGGTGGATATCAGGTTTGCCACAAGTGG
>CAZZJU010000177.1:0-1888 GCA_964654805.1 uncultured Thermotogae bacterium
AACTTCGTCGAGCCGCTCACCGCGGTGAGGATCGTCGCTGGGTTGGAAAGGTACATGGACGAGAATGGAATTGATGATTGGGAGGTGATCCGTGGCAGTGCTCAGCGGTAAGGAAGTAGAGGAATTGTTGATGTCGGTGGGGGCGGTGCTCGACGGGCACTTCCTCCTTTCCTCAGGGAACCACGCCCCGCGCTACGTGCAGTGCGCCAAACTTCTGCAGCATCCCGCGCTGGCGGCCCGGGTGGCAAGCTCGCTGGCGGAACAGGCCGAGGAGCTGGGGAGGATCGATGCGGTCGTCGGTCCGGCGCTCGGGGGAATCATCGTTGCCTATGAGCTCGGGCGTGCGTTGGATACCCGCGCGATGTTCTCCGAGCGGGACGCGGAGGGGCGGATGACGCTCCGGCGCGGGTTCGAGATCGACCCCGGGGCGCGGGTCATCATCGCCGAAGACGTCGTCACCACCGGCGGCTCCTCGCTCGAGGTGGCGCAGCTGGTGGAGGAACTCGGGGGCGTCCCAGTGGGGATCGCGTGCATCGTCGATCGCCGGCCGGAGGGGACAGAGCTTTCGCTTCCGGTGATCGCGGCCGTACGGATGGAGATCCCGGTCTACCCGCCGGACGACTGTCCGCTCTGCCGCCGCGGGATCCCGTACGTCAAGCCGGGAAGCAGGAAATAGCCGGGTTTCCCTTATCGAGTCACATCATGCGAATCGACTTTACTTGACAGTGGTGAAAAGGGGCAGTATACTTTTGTTAGTTAATACTAACTAACGAAGGTGGAGTATGACGCGCAAGAGTAGTGATGAGCGGCAGCAAGAGATAGTGCAGGCGGTGTTAGATCTCATCGCGGTTGAGGGTACACAGGGGTTGACGATGGGACGGATTGCCGCCCGCATTGGCATCTCTGCGGCTGCGCTCTATCGGCACTTCCGCGGCAAACTCGACATAATGCACGCTACTGTTTCTTCTGCGTTCGATCGGGTTGCAGAAGAATTGTTGCACGAGGCAGAACGGAAGGGCAAAGCTATGGAACGACTGCATCGGGTGTTCTTGGCTCACCTGCGGTTCATCGATGATCATCCGGGAGTTGCCCGCATCCTGTTCTCCGAGGAGGTGCACTTCAACGCGCCTGAATTGCAGCGTGAACTTAGCACCCGCATCGGGCGGCTGTTGCGATTCATCGGTGGGATCATCGCCGCCGGAGTGGAGAATGGCGAGCTGTCGTCGACGATCGATATCGATGCCGCGGCCGCTCTCTATTTGGGATTGATTCAAACGCAGCTTCTTTTATGGTCGGTAGGAGGGAAACAGGAGCGGTTGACATCCGGGGCCGAACGGCTGTGGGAGCTCTACAGGCGCGCCCTCGAGTAAAAATTTTCCCTAGGTATGTTAGTGATCGATAACAAACTAAGATTGATTTTGCGAAGGAGATGAAGATGGATAGATTGACACGCTGGGTGCTACGCTGGCCGAAGACTACGCTGGTGCTGATCCTAATCGTCACCGCAGTGTTCGCTGCCGGTATCCCACGTTTACAGATCGATAACTCTGTCGATTCGATGCTTCCGGCCAACCACCCTGCGCGCGTTCTGTACGACAAGGTGAACGATACGTTCGGAGGAACGGACATCATCGTTGTGGCCCTAAAGAGTGATGACGTGTTCAGTGTAGCCACCTTGAACCAAGTGATTTCGCTTACTGATAAGTTCGAGGCCGTGCCCGGAGTGGACAAGGTGGTGAGCCTGTCCACAGTGAAGCGGATGCAAGGGCATGGCGGCGACCTGATCGTGCGCGATCTGATGCCGACTGTGCCGCAGGACGCGCAGGAGCGCGCCGCGCTGCGCGATTACGTAATGAGCAACTCTCTCTACGTGGACAACGTCATCTCG
>CAZZJU010000178.1:0-1851 GCA_964654805.1 uncultured Thermotogae bacterium
TCTCAATCCCTTTCAGGGTTTGGTCGGTGTTTCTACACTTGCTCTCGACGCGCTCAAACGGGCGAAATTCAAGTCTCAATCCCTTTCAGGGTTTGGTCGGTGTTTCTACTCCGTCATATCTAACCCTATTGCCATCGACCACGAGACGCAGTTCGCGCGAATCGCCCATTTCGGAGTCAAGCTTATGCAATCCCTCAGCAAAAACCAGGTAGGAAAACCATGATCTTCCGCTGCCGTTCTGAATCGCGCGGATCGCCGGCGGTTCTTCCACCACTGCTGATCCGCGATATTCACTTGTCAAAGAACTAGTCATCCCAGCCGACGAAGATCGCCGTTTCCGAAAGGAGACGCCGACGACCAATACGTTCGATCCTCTTTACATCAATCTCGCAGAGGAAGTAAAACGACACCTCATCTTCCTCTGGCTCAATTACTTCCTCTAGTTGCGCCCGCAACCGGAGATACTGAACTTTAGTGATCTTGCACTCAAACAGTGAATACTGCATCCTCTCTCCGTACCCTTCCAGTATCTTTGCCACTTTTGTTCGCCGTTTGTCATCAGGGATGTCGTAGGCAATCACTACATAGATCTTATTCATCGGCTGAGAAAAGGAACATATTGTTCTATCTCCCCTAGAAGTCGTTTGGCAAGAACCCGGGCCTGTAGCTCAACAACACGCCAGTATGGAACCTGCGTTTGAAAAATGGGATGAGTAATTACGGTGCGCCGTTTGTTCTCCCACACGGAGAGGAATTTTTTCAACGCATGCGGTTTCATCCGCCGTACGCCTCCGAGCCCGATCACAAAATCCTCCGGCTCGATCATGCGGCGGTTGATGAACGAGAGGACTAATGAATCCACAAGCACCGGCCGAAATTCTTCCATTAAGTCCAAGGCAAGGGCAGGGCGACCATATCGATCCATGTGTAGATAACCGAGGTAGGGATCAAACCCAACTACCTGACAGGCAGTGAGGACTTCGTTCATTAGTAGGACGTATCCGAACGATAACAAGGAATTGACCGGATCGGTGGGAGGGCGGCGAATACGTCCGGAAAACGGAAAACCAAATGCTTTTATCATCTTCGGCAACTCGCGAAAGTAGACAGCGGCTCCCGCCCCTTCAATGCCTCGTAGCTCATCGAGATTTTCTACTCGATCGACTCGCTTGATCAGAGCATGCAATTGTTGAATCCCTTTGTCCAGCCCCCTGGAACCCTCACGGGACGAGCGTTGGAGCATGGTGCGCTGATTGTGGAGCTTCCCACGGACAATGTCCTTGGCAATAGCCAGTCTTTGTTTCTCATCAGCGGCAGCACGAAATTGCGCCCAGCGAAGCGGCACGTTTTTGCTCTCCGGCGGTTGAAGTCGGCCGAGGAGCTTGCCCGATCCGGTGAGATAAACTACTCCGGCACCACGTTCGAGGAGGGTGTGCACTACGGCCGCGGTCACAGTGACATTACCCATCACTACGAGCTGCTCTAAGTTGGCGAGCGGCATTTTGAGTAGGGTCCCCTCTTTGGGGGTAGTCACCTTCAGCTGTTCGCCATCCTTGCGCACCATGGCGCCCGGCTCGGTGATGTAAAGCGTGCTCATCCTTCCCAGTCCTCCCAATTGAACTCGCTCAATACGGCTCTTTCTTCTCCAAGACAGGCATCGGCTTGGGCACAGCCGTGACAACGGGGCGATGGTTCAGCCGGAGGAGGAACAGGACTCTTTATCAGCTCCCGCACCTCGTGCAAGGCGCGACGGGTAAGGCGACGCAACTCGGGAGTGATCGGAACCTCTAACCGACGGCGGGAACCGGGATAGTAAATATACCCCACATCGACCGGTTGACGTACCATCTC
>CAZZJU010000179.1:0-1832 GCA_964654805.1 uncultured Thermotogae bacterium
CAAGCATGCCTATTTTCACTTTAACCTACTAAAAGCTAGGAACAAGCTCATTTATCATTACTCCCATACCACCAAATCGCTTTAATAACGAGTCCGGAAAGCTGGCAACCGAACACCGCACTTCCGGTGTGTCGTGTATTATTACTACTCATACACAGTATAGCGGGTAGGCGCCACCGTTTAAACAAGATCGGTTGCGCCATTCAGAGGAGCCGGTTACCATCGTTTTTGTTAACCGAATAACACTGGATTACTGATGGGAGGTTAATCTATTGGATCAAGCGATATTCAAGGCATATGATATTCGTGGAATATATCCGGATCAATTAGATGAGGAATCAGCGTACAAAATTGGGCTGGGGTTCGCTGTAAGTGACCTGCTTAAGGGGAATGATGTGGTAGTAGGCCGCGACATGCGAAATAGCTCCGACACGCTTTTCTTCGCGCTTTCCCGCGGCCTTACCGACGCTGGGAAAAACGTGATCGACATCGGCCAGGTTACCACCCCGATGTTTTATTTTGCGGTCAACGTGTTGAACGGAGCGGGTGGGGTGATGATTACTGCCTCACACAACCCAGGCGAGTACAATGGATTCAAGTTCGTGCGCGAGCAAGGGATCCCAATCAGCGCAGCATCGGGGCTTTCCGAGATCAAAGAACGAGCAATGGAAGACACAACACCGAAGGGTAAGAAAGGGGCTGTCCGCCATGAGAACATAAAAGAACGTTATGTAGATTTCTTCAGACAACGTTTCTCCATCTCGTTTGATCGCAAAGTGATCATCGATACCGGAAATGGAATGGTGGGGGCTATCCTCCCTCAGGTATTAGAAACACAGGAGATTCCGTATAAAGGCCTGTTCTTCACCCCCGACGGCAATTTCCCTCATCACGAAGCCAATCCGCTCAAGGAGGAAAACCTAGAAGACCTGCGCCGGGTAATGAAAGCGCATTCAGACTCAGTGGGAATAGCATTTGACGGTGACGGAGACCGGGTCGCCTTTCTCGATGAGGACGGCAATCTAGTACGCGGCGATCTTCTAACCGCACTCATTGCTTCTCATCTCTTGGACAAACGTGGACCGAGCACGATCATTTATGATCTTCGTTCCAGCCGGATAGTCCCTGAGGTAATCCGCGCTCACGGCGGCAAACCGGTCAAGACGCGCGTTGGGCACTCATTTATTAAAGCGTTAATGCGCCAAGAGGAAGCGGTGTTTGCCGGTGAGCTCTCCTTCCATTTCTACTTTTCCGATTTCTTCTACTGTGAAAGTGGAATCCTCGCTATGTTAACGGTGATAAAGCTCCTTGCCGATTCCGGTAAATCACTCAAATCGCTGATCGCGCCCTTGCGCAAGTACGCACATTCGGGCGAGATCAACTTCCGGGTGTCCGATCAACGCGCAGCAATGGATGCTGTCGCCAAACGTTTCTCCGACGGTGAGATCAGCCGGCTCGATGGACTATCCGTTGATTACCCTGACTGGTGGTTCAACCTGCGACCATCGAACACCGAACCGCTTCTGCGGCTAAACGCGGAAGCTATCTCGCCAGAACTGCTCGAAGAAAAACTGAACGAAATTAAAGCGGTACTGACTGATTTCACCGCGTAGGGAGGGAAAATGAAATTCGCAGTAATAATGGCAGGAGGACGGGGTGAGCGGTTGTGGCCATTGAGCACTCAAGAACACCCAAAGCAGTTCTTGAAGCTGTTCGGGGATGAAACTATGTTGCAAGCAACGGTAAATCGCATCATTCCGCTGATCCCGTGGGAGAACATCTATGTGGTAACAAACAAGCAGCACGGCCACTTTGTCGAGGAGCAGCTCTCC
>CAZZJU010000180.1:0-1820 GCA_964654805.1 uncultured Thermotogae bacterium
CTTGAACTCGATTCCGATTCCTACTCCCCCGGGGATACAATCCACTACACGGTTGAACTGCAGACCTATCAAGGGGCAAGCAGAGTTGTAAAAGGAGAGCTAAAAATACCCGAAGATCTCGACGCTTACTCCATTGACTACATAACGGTCCGTGCCTATGGCGGCCCACGGGAACTGGAAGCGGGGGAAAATCCGCGGGAGTTCCACAGTCTGAAGGAGCTGATCGATGCGATTGAGGATCTGCCGAGCTACGATACTCTAACCGTCGAACTCTTCGCCCCAGACCCGTATTCCCCATATCTCGATTCCCTTCAGGGAATCAGTAAAGTGAGGCAAAACTTCACCGGCTACTTCCTCTACGACTCTCGCGAGGTACAGGCATATCTCTACCCTGCTGGTGGGGAGACGGAGGAAATTCCCGGCAAAGAGAAGTAATGTTCTCAGTCGCGGAGTGCGCTCGCATCCTTGATGCTAGGATCCTTCGGGGTGAAGAGGCGCGCCCGGCCAGAGTGATCCACGACTCGCGGGCGGTCGAGCCGGAGGACCTGTTCGTCGCATTGAAGGGTACGCGGACCGACGGACATGCGCACCTTGAGGAAGCGTTCTCCCGCGGAGCAGGTGGAGCAATCGTATCCGATATAAGTTCCATCCCGGGAAACGCTCGCAACCTGATCTTAGTCGACGATACGCGAGAAGCACTCATACGCCTTGCTGCCGCTTGGCGAGAGAAGCTATCCGCGAGTTTTATCGGGATCACCGGTACTTGTGGCAAGACGACGACGAAGATGCTCCTCGGCCATCTCCTCTCCGCGGGCCACGAGGTGTTTGTCGCTCCACGCTCGTACAACACGGAGGTCGGTGTTCCAATCGCGCTTCTATCTATGCCGCAAAGCGCGAAATTCGGGGTGTTCGAGCTCGGGGCAAGTGCACCCGGGGAGATCGCACCTCTCGCCCGGCTGATCCGGCCGGAGATTGCGATCCTTACCATGGTCGGACGAGGACATCTTGCCGGGTTTGAGAGCGTGGAGGAGGTGGTACGGGAGAAATGGTCATTGGTGGAGGGGCTTCCGAAAGGCGGGACAGCGATTGTGAACCTCGACTCTACGCCGCTCGCCCAACGGGCAAATGCATGGGAAGGACAGAGCATCACTGTGGGGACAAGGGGAGGAGACCTTCAGGGCAAGATTGTGTCGGTCTTCCCTCGTCTTCTGATCGAAACGGATCGGCTTCGGCTTGAGACGCAGCTCCTCGGAGTGCACAATGCGGGAAACATCCTCACCGCTGTTGCCTGCGCGCTTCATCTCGGAGTTTCTGGTGAGATAATTGAAGAGCAAATCCGCACGTTTCTCCCGCCACCCCATCGGCTCAACCTTATTCCCGCCTCGTTCGGCTACATCCTCGACGATACGTACAACGCCAACCCCGATTCCACCGCGGCCGCGCTGCGTACCCTCGCTGAATTCCCGGGGAAGAGGAAGGCGTTCGTGTTCGGAGAAATGCTCGAGCTGGGGAGGAATTCGATCCGCTACCATCGTGAGATTATCGATCTTGCCCTTTCCCTTGGGATCTTTCCAATCTATCCGGTGGGCGAGATTCCGATCGCTGTAGCAGGAGAACGCAAAAGCAAAAAAATCTGCATCGTTACCCGTGAATCTCTTCCCGAGAGGATCGAGAGCGATCTTGTCAGTGGAGGTAACATTTTACTCGTGAAAGGTTCGCACGCGCTGAGGCTCGATCGTCTTGTCGATCGCTTGAAATGAACCGGAGTTTTACTACCGGACGATCCGCAGGCTGCCGCCGGCGAGAATCCGTTCCACCTC
>CAZZJU010000181.1:0-1800 GCA_964654805.1 uncultured Thermotogae bacterium
GGGATGACGCTCGTTGTGATGAGCAATGGCGGCGGGGTGGGGATCGGCAAGGCAATCCACGCCGGGTTCGGCCTTGTCCTCGATGGCAGTGCTCGGGTGGACGAGATTATCAAACAAGCCATCTCCTGGGATGTGATGTGCGGAGTCGCCCGTCGCGCCTGGGCAAGGAATGAGAACGCACTTCGCGTGGCATCGGAGTGGAATAGGCTGCATCATGGAGAAGGATGTATAACCTTGCCGTTTGTTCCAAAGGAGGGGTTGATCGAGGAGCTCATGGAGAGAGAACAGCGGACGTAAGGCGGCTCGCTCGTAGGTTCCACCTGCGGTCAGAGGTGGTAAAGGCGAGCTGCTTGCCGGAGATTATCGAGGAACTGCCAAGCTCTTCGTTTAAGGGAGTAAGGTAGTTCCTTCTTGATTTTATTTTTTGCGATCGATACAGTACCGATGCATGAAAGGAGGAGCTATGAAAGCAGTTTTAATAATTGCCGACGGCCTTGGCGGACGTCCGAGTGATCTCAATGGACAAACGTGTCTAGAAGCAGCTCATACTCCCAATCTGGACGAACTGGCCCGTAGGGGGGCACTCGGATTGCTCGATCCGATCGGACCAGGCATCCGTCCAGGAAGCGATACCGCGCACCTGTCTCTGCTTGGGTACGATCCGTATCGAGTGTACACCGGCCGTGGAGTGTTCGAGTGCCTGGGAATAGGAATGCACGTTGTCGCAGGTGACGTGTGTTTTCGGGCAAATTTCGCCACGGTCGAGGAGACCCCTGACGGCCTTAAGCTAATAGATCGCCGTGCAGGCAGGATCGAGTCGGGACAAGAAGAGCTCGCTGCAGCGCTTTCTTCTATTGAGCTTTCCGGCGGTGTTCAATTCCAGTTCAAGGCGAGCACTCAGCACCGTGGCGCTTTACTTTTGCGGGGGGAAGAGCTCTCTCGGCACGTAAGCGAGAACGATCCCCACAAAACCGGAACGCTCATTCCGGAAGCGAAACCACTTGTAGATGATCCAAGGGCGGTGAAAACGGCAGCAGCGGTGAACGAGTTTACCCGTAAAAGCTACGAAGTTCTCAAAGACCATCCGGTAAACCGAGACCGAATTGCTGCCGGCAAGCCTCCAGCGAATATTGTCTTATTACGTGGAGCAGCCGATTTGCCTCATTTGGAGCCCATTCAGAAACTCTATGGGGTCAACGGGGCGGTGATCGCTGGTGCTGCCCTCTATCGCGGCGTAGCCCTTGCGTGTGGTATGGAGCGGATCGATGCTCCCGGTGCTACCGGCGGAGTGGACACTGATCTTGTTTCCAAAGCTGAGACCGCGATCCGTGCTTTGGAAACCATGGACTATGTATTCATTCATGTGAAAGGCACGGACAACAAGGGACACGACAAAGACGCGGACGGTAAGAAACGCTTTATTGAGCGGATAGATGCGGAGTTGATCGGAACGTTGATGGAAAAACTTAATTGGGGAGAGACCCATCTCGTGTTCACCGGTGATCATACCACCCCGATCGACTATGGTGATCATACCGCGGAGCCGGTTCCGACGCTGTTCGTTGGTCCTAACGTGCGTGTCGACGCAACAGAGGAGTTTGGAGAACGGTCAGCTGGCCGTGGTGGACTTGGACGGTGGTCGGGGCGGGTTCTTCCCATCCTGTTTAACTACAATAATTGGGCGCCTAAGTTCGGTTCTTAATACCGTTGTCATCCTCCATGTGTTTGAGCTCGCTTCCTCGGGCTTGACAATGGAGGATTTTTCTCGTATAACTTTGTGAACGTGAACACAAGCACAAT
>CAZZJU010000182.1:0-1757 GCA_964654805.1 uncultured Thermotogae bacterium
AGTCCCTGGCGCGCGAGACCCGGCCGGGGGCGAAGCTCGCGTTCGTCGGGGACGGGATCAACGACGCCCCGGTGATCGCGCGCGCGGACGTCGGGATCGCGATGGGCGGGCTCGGGAGCGACGCCGCGATCGAGACCGCCGACGTGGTGATCATGGACGACCGCCCGTCCAAGCTGGCGGACGGGATCCTCATCGCCCGGAGGACGAAGCGGATCGTGTGGCAGAACATCATCTTCGCGTTGGTGGTGAAGATCGGGTTCATCGGATTGGGGGTCGTCGGTGAGGCGACCATGTGGGAGGCGGTGTTCGCCGATGTCGGAGTCGCGTTGATCGCTGTGCTGAACGCGATGCGGATCTTGAAGGCCTGAAAAGAACAACTGAAAAGAAGGAGGAACCATGGAACGGATCGGGTTAATAATGCTCGTTGTCCTGCTTGGACTGGGGACGATTGCGATGGCTGCTCCCAGGATAAGCGTGGATGCAGCGGTCTATGACTTCGGCGAGGTGATCGAGGGGATCGCCGTCGTCCACGCGTTCGTCATCGAGAATATCGGGGATGCACCTCTAAAGATCAGCGACATTCGGGTGAGCTGCGGTTGCACAACGACCTCACTCGCCAAGACCACCCTCGGGCCGGGGGAATCGGTCGACCTCGAGGTCACGTTTGACTCCGCCGGGTTCAGCGGCAAGATGGTGAAGAACATCTATGTGGAGTCGAACGACCCGGCCACTCCCAAGCTTCTACTGCAGTTGGTGGGAACGGTGAAGCGCCCGCAGCGCTACAACATCGCGGCGAGCGACCTGAATTACCTGTTCTATCTTCTCGTTGACCTGCGCACTCCCGAGGAATACGCGGCCGCGCACCTGCTCGGAGCGGTCAACATCCCGTACGCCGAGCTCGACGATTGGAAGGACCGCCTGCCGAAGGGGGTGTTGATCATCCTCTACGACGAGGACGGGACCCTGTCCGATCAGGCGGTGCAGGCGCTTAACGCTGACGGCTTTCCGCAGGCGAAGAGCCTTCTCGGTGGGCTGAACGAATGGAGACGGCTGTTCAAGGACAAGTTCATCTTCTCCCCGCCGGCGGAGTAGCCGTACTGAAGTGTCGAAGCGTCAAAAATGACGCAGGTACTTGAGAATTTCGAGCATCTCCTCGATTTTCTCCTCGCCTTTACCTTCTTCGATCGCGTCGCGCACGCAGTGATTCATATGCGAATCCGCGATGGCGTAAGCGATTTTGGAAAGCGAGGCCTGCACCGCGGAGAGCTGCTTGAGGATGTCAACGCAATACCGCTCTTCCTCAACCATTCGCTCCACTGCGGCCAGGTGTCCGATCGCGGTGCGTAGTCGCTGACGGATCGTCCTTTTTAGCCCCGGATCTTCAGCCAAGCTTCCTTTATCGTCCATCACCACACCTCCATAGTCCCACCTGGGGTGGGATAAAACTATATAAGAAATTCCCACTTAAAGCAAACCCCCTCAAGGATAAATGAAAATGCGTGTCTAAGATTGAAAACCCAGGTGGGGTGGGATTCGGCTAGACCATGCGCAGCGCTTCGTTGCGGGCAGCGGGATCGGTGCGAAGGATGCCGCGGATCGCGGTCGTGACGAGCTTGCTCCCCGGCTTCTTGATCCCGCGCAAGGTCATGCACAGATGTTCCGCCTCCAGCCGGACGAGGACCCCGTACGGCTGGAGCTTCTCCATGAGGACGTCGGCGAGCTGGGAGGTCATCCGCTCCTGCAGCTGGGGACGGCTG
>CAZZJU010000183.1:0-1707 GCA_964654805.1 uncultured Thermotogae bacterium
TTAGCCCCTTGCCAGAGTACCCTCGGGCAATGTTCACCACCAAGCGCAGGTTGGAGGTGATCAGCCGCTCGCGCGCACCTGGGATACCAGCGGCCATCGCCCGTGCGGTTGCTTGCTCTTCCTCCGGGGAGAGGAGCGGAAACCGCGAGATCTCCCGGAAGTAGATCTTGAGGATATCGACCGTATCGGTCGTGCCCTGTGTCTCTTTTGTCTCTTCCACCGTCTCTGCCATCTTGTTCACCGGGTTAGACTTTACGAAACTTCTACCTCAACCTTCAAGGGAATTTGGAAACGCGGGCGAATCGACAGCGAGGACATCGAGCTCGGAGACACGGGCGGGAACACCGATCCTCTCGGAAAGGTTCGGATGCGTACGTCCGTCGTCCCCGGAGATGAGCTCTTTCACGTACAGGCCGCCCTCGGTGCGCAGGGTGATCTCGGCCTCGGTCGGGGAGAGGAGTCGCCCGTCGGCGGAGATGAGCCGGCGGTTGCGCACGAGGTCAGCGCGGCGGTGGGAGACGCGGGTCGGGGTGCGCTGGGCGATCGGGCCGATCATCCCCGCGAGGGCTTCGTGTAGCTGCTCTTCCGTCACCTCGCCCTCAAACGTAACCACAGCGCGGTAGGTCTTCTCCGCGTGCGTTTCCTTGAGAAGCGCGACCGTGGCCTTGTCAGTGATCCTGGTCCCGGTGATCTCGACCTTCCCGGCCGCCGCGCGGTTCGCTTCGGCGGTCAGGGCCGGTATGTCCAGGCTGCGGCGCTTGGGGGAAAGCAGCTCGAGGACGAACGGCCGGCCAGTTCCGAGCATGCGTGCGTCGATGTCCTCACGCCCTGCCCCGTGCAGGTGCGCCCCGTTTGCCTCTGCTGCAGCGAGGAACGGTCCGGCGACGAGCTCTTCGACCGACTCGGGGTACTGCTTCCCCGTGTAGTTGCATGCCGCGCACCCCTTCCCGCCGCACTTGCGGCATGGCCAATGGGTCTGGGGGATTCCACGCACCAGTTTGCGGTAGCGCCCGTAGATGTAGAGCGACGTCACATGCAGGAGCAGGGCGTCCTGTTCCAGATCGATGGTGAACGATACGTCGGGGTGATGAAAGTCGACCGTTCCCCGGCCGGCAATCCGCTCGAACTCCTTTCCCACCGCCCGGTTGAACGAATGCTTCAGCGGCTCGTAGGCATCGCTCGGAAACCGGTCCTGGAAGAAGCGCTCCATCTCGGCAAGCCGCGGTGTCAACTTCACCCCAAACAGATACGTGGAAAACTCGTACTCGGAAGCGGCGGAAACGGCCCTCTTCGCCCAGTCCTCGACCGTTTCGAACAGCCCGCCACACACCCAACAGGTGCCAGCCTTCCCCTCGGTTCCGAGCATGGAAAGCACGGTGCGCAGGGCCTGCCCGCGGGCGCGATTCGTCAGCCCATGGCCGAGGCGGGCGAACGCCCGGCCGAGGCACTCATCGCAGATCGGCCCGGCCCGCACGATCCTCTCCGCCAAGTCCAAAATATTCCCTTCTTCCCTTTCTGCCATACCCAGATCTTCGCACATCGGCCCGATCCGTTCCAGGCCTTTCCCATTCCATTGGAATGGTGCAAGCAGATCCGAGACGGTCGTCTTCGCACCGAAAACCGGGACCAGCTTACGATAGAAACTCTCTTGTCCGGGAATGTGTAACGTTATAAACTACTAACTGCAATGAAAAAAAGAACCCTAAG
>CAZZJU010000184.1:0-1702 GCA_964654805.1 uncultured Thermotogae bacterium
CGGTTTGATTCAACCACAGGCGGATCGGACCACACACCCGGATCTCCGGCGCATCTGAGCTTATCGGATACGACGCCTGCAACATGTACGTGGAAAACGCGGGGTGCAGGGATTCCACGGTCACCTGCGGAAGTGTAAAACCACCCAGATCTACGAGCCCGAGCGCGGCGGAAGCGAGCCCGCCGTGGCAGAGCTCGATCAGCCGCAGTCCAGCGGCGAACGAACCAGGAGCCTCTACACCGGTGTCGATCAGCGTCGCGCCGCACGGCAGGGTACGGACGCTGAGTCCGTATTCGTCCGCGCGATCGCGCAGAAGGTGTAAAAGCGCGATGCTCCGGTCAGCGATGACCTCAAGGGTTTTCGGGTCGACTTCCGGTCTCATCTTTCTTGAGCAACCACTTCAGGAAGGAACAGCTCGTGCTTCCCCCACTTGCCGCCGAACGACGGGGCGGTGATGCGGATTATCCCCGGGGTGGAAGCGAACGCATCGATCGCCGTACGCAATCCTTGTTTGATCTCGTTCAACCCTATTCCGATGAGCGGATACTCGATCACCGCGTCAGCCCCGTCGGGAATCTTGCTTGCGATCCGGTTTTTCAAGCTGGGGCAGAACGGCTCGTTGATCGTCAGCCCCTCTTCGCGGTAGTTGATCCCGCCTACCTTGGCACCGCTGATCCCGCCCAGCGGGTAGTTGAACAGGGCGACACCAGGGACGTCGTGGAAGATGCGGTCGGATGCTTCCTGCGCGCCGGTGAGGCACGACGCCGCGTTCTGTCCGAACACTTCCAGCACCCCGTCCATCCCGGAAACGATGTAGAAGGTCCGCTCGATCAGTATGTCACCGGTCATGATCGGAAGGCGGATTACCTCGCGGTTGGCAAGCTTCTCCTCCCGCTCGAACCCATCCCCCCACCTCCGGATGTGCTCACCGATTTTGATCTCCTTCTTCTCCTCTCCCTGCGGGCTTGCATCGAACAGGGAACACGTAGGAAGGTGGGGAAGGATGTACAACCGGTCGAGCAACGCTTTCTTGAACGCGTCCAACCCGAGCGCAGTGGGCGCGTTGAACTGGATGAGAATGCCCGGCCGCCCGTCCGGAGTCTCTCCCGGAGCGATCCGCCCCTCCACACACGCCTGGAGCGGAGCGGCGGTGATGATGGAATACCCGGCCAGGTAGGTTGCTTCCTCCATGGCTATTCGCTCGGTGAGCGCGGTGAGGAGCACCCGACATATGTAGACATCGGTGCACTCGCAGTGCGTCTCTTCTATTTCGATGCTCTTGTAGCGCAAATTTTCTCCTTCCTTTCTACGTCAGCTTGTACACACGCAGAATGGACCGCTTAAGCCGGAGGGTGACACGATCTCCGGGAGAAAGAGGGCATATCGGGTTTCCATCGGCGATCACCACGGCACCGTGTTTCAACCCAGTGACCGTTATGGTATCCCCGTCCCCGAAACCGACCTGTCGGAGACAAAGCGGCTCGAGCGCTGTCAGCGTCGAGGTGTCGATATAGGTGCGGATCAGGATAGTGTTCGCTGCCGCGAGCACACCGTCCTTACCCAGGTACGGACCCCAACACAGAAGACCGCTCACCGCCTTGCCGCTGTAGGGAAGGGGATCGTTGATCGGCGAGGCGATGATCTGTTCGATCGGTGTCACGCTGGCGTCGATCATAAGCCGTCCGTTTTTGTAGACCTTTGT
>CAZZJU010000185.1:0-1701 GCA_964654805.1 uncultured Thermotogae bacterium
CCCCGGAGACCGATCTCGATAGCCTACCCCAGGAGGCCCCCTGGCTCACTGAGACGCGGCTTGTGGCCAAGCCGGATCAACTGTTCGGCAAACGCGGTAAGAATAACCTCCTCCTCGTCGACGCCGACTACGAGCAGGTTAAGGCGTGGATCAAGGAGAGAATGGGGAAGGAAGTGACGATCGTCCAGACGACCGGCAAGACGAGCGGGGTGCTCACCCACTTCCTGATCGAGCCGTTCGTCCCGCACGAAGAGGAGTACTACCTCGCGATCACCTCCAAGCGGGAAGCGGATGTCATCCACTTTTCCACCAAAGGAGGGGTGGATATCGAGGAGGTGTGGGACTCGGTGATCGAGATCGAGGTCCCAATCACTACCGATCCGAGCGCGGTCGATGTCACCGACCGACTCCCCGAGATTCCGGATCGGGAGACGCTGGGAGCGTTTATTAATGCGGTCTACCGCATCTACTGCGACTATTACTTCACCTACCTCGAGTTCAATCCGCTCACCTTCGTCGATGGTAATCCGGTCCCGCTCGACACAGTGGCCAAGCTTGATGATACCGCCGCATTCCAATGCGCGGAGAAATGGGGGAAGATCGAGTTTCCTAAACCGTTCGGCAGTCTGGCCACTCCCGAGGAGGAGTACATCGCCTCGCTGGATGAGAAGACCGGCGCGTCGCTCAAGCTGACGATCCTCAACCCGGACGGCCGGGTGTGGCTGATGGTCGCCGGCGGCGGGGCGAGCGTGATCTACGCCGACACGGTAGTCGACCTTGGGTTTGGACACGAGCTCGCCAACTACGGGGAGTACTCAGGCAACCCATCGACCGAGCTCACCTACGAATACGCAAAAACGATCCTCGACCTGATGACCCGCAAGCCCGATCCGCAGGGCAGGCCGAAGTACCTGCTGATCGGCGGTGGGATCGCCAACTTCACCGATGTGGCTAAGACGTTTACCGGGATTATCAAAGCGCTCAGGGAATACCGCGATAAGCTGATCAAAAACAAGGTGAAGATCTATGTACGCCGCGGGGGGCCGAATTACAAGGAAGGTCTGGAGAAGATGCGCAAGCTCGGCGAGGAGCTCGGAGTCCCGATCGAGGTGTATGGACCAGAGACGCACATGACGCGGATCGTCTCCCTGGCGTTGGAGGAGGAGAAGAAATGAAGGACTATGAACTTTTCACCCGCGACACGAAGGCGTTCATCTACGGCTCACAGACGGCGGCACTACAGCGGATGCTCGATTTCGACTACATGTGCCGTAAGGACTCCCCGAGCGTAGTCGCGATGATCACCCCCGAGCGGGGTGGATTCCAGAAAGTGTTCTGGGGAACAAAGGAAATTCGAATCCCGCGTTTGCGCTCGATAAAAGAAGCGGTGGAACGGTTCCCGGAGGCCGACGTCCTGGTAAACTTCGCCTCGCAGCGCTCGGCGTTCGACGTGACAATGGAGGCGCTCTCGACCGACACAATCCGCACGATCGCGGTGATCGCCGAGGGGGTGCCGGAGCGCCAGGCACGGATCATGGCTGCCACGGCGAAAAAACTCGGCAAGTGGATCATCGGCCCGGCGACCGTCGGCGGGGTGAAAGCGGGGGCGTTTAAGATCGGAAACGCGGCCGGGACGATGGAGAACATTCGCATGGCCAAGCTCTACCGTCCAGGCTCGGTCGGATTCGTCTCGGTGTCGGG
>CAZZJU010000186.1:0-1506 GCA_964654805.1 uncultured Thermotogae bacterium
CAGTACCTATGCCTCGTGGTGGATCCGCCGTGCCATCCTGGTCGCGATCACCGACTACTCACGATTGATCCGCATCCCGGACTATCTGTTCCGCGCGGTGCGCCGGCTCGAGCAGATGCGGGCGCTCGCCCGTGACGGAAACTTCGAAGAAGGGGAGATCACCGAGGCGCTCGGGATCTCGGCCGATCGCCTGCGCCAGATCGAATCGCAGGTGAACGAGATTCTGTCGCTCGACCAAGCGGCTGGAGCAGCGGAAGGGGACGAGACTCTAGAGGACTTAGTTGCTGACGAGACTGCGCTATCCCCGGAGCGGGAGGCGCTGCGGCTGTTGTTCCGGGACGAGTTGGAGGAGGTCCTGTCCCACATCCCAGCGCGGGAGGCGTTCGCCATCCGGCTGCGCTACGGGATAGAGGACGGATACCCCTATTCCCTCGCCGAGGTGGGGCGGATCATGAACATCAGCCGCGAGCGGGTGCGCCAGCTTGTAAACCAGGGGCTGAGTCGGATTACCGAGAACTGGGGCCACCGGGCGCTTGACTTCTACCGCGGCCTACTGAACGAGTGACCTCTCCCGCAGCTGGCCGCATCCAGCCTGAATCTCTATCCCCCTCCCGAGCCTGACCGTGGTCGGGATCCCCGCGTTTCGCAGGATCTCCGCGAACTGCTCCACCCGGGCGCGCGGGCTCGGGCTAAGCGGGATCCCGGGAACTGGATTGAGCGGGATCAAGTTCACGTGAGCGAGGAGTCCGGATAGCAGCTTCGCCACGGCCGCGGCATGGGCGGGCGCGTCGTTCAACCCGTCGATCAACGCGATCTCGAACGTCACCCGCCGGTTCGTCCGCGCGGTGTAGGCGCGGCAGGCGCGCATGATCTCCCCAACCGGGTAGCGTTGGTTCATCGGGACAAGCCGGTCGCGTAGGGCGTCCTCGGCCGCGTGGAGTGAGATCGCCAGGTTCACCTGCAGCCCTTCGTCGGTGAACCGCTCGATCCCGGGGACGATCCCCACGGTGGAGACGGTGAACCGCCGTGCCCCGAGCGAAAACCCGTCCGGATCGTTCAGGATCCGGATCGAGCGCATGACCGCGTCATAGTTCAAAAACGGCTCCCCCATCCCCATGTACACGATGTTCGTGAGCCGCTCGCCCCGTTCGTTCAGCTCGCGCGCGAAGTGGAGTGCCTGGGCCGCGATTTCGCCCGCGGTGAGGTCGCGCACGAACCCAGCCTTGCCGGTGGCGCAGAACGCGCAGCCGACCGCGCAGCCTACCTGGGTCGACAAGCAGACAGTACGCCGCCGCTTGTACAGCATCAGCACCGCCTCGATTGTCTCCCCGTCGTCCAGGCGGAACAGTACCTTGCGCGTCTGCCCGTCGGCGCTCTCCTGGACGTCGATTGGAGCGAGGACGGGAAACGGAAGCGCTTCCTCCAGAAGCGGGCGTAAGCGCTTCGGCAGGGTGGTGATCGCATCGTAGGACGGCGCAAGCTCACGATAGATCCCGTGCCAGATCT
>CAZZJU010000187.1:0-1500 GCA_964654805.1 uncultured Thermotogae bacterium
GAAGGATGAACTTCCGCCGCATGGTGCAGGTGGCGGACACGCACACCGCCGGTGAGCCGACGCGCGTCGTCACCGCCGGTTTCCCGCTTCCCCGCGGGGCAACCATGGAGGAACGGCGGCGTTGGTTGGCGGATAACGCCGACGAGCTGCGGGGGTTCCTGTTGCGCGAGCCACGCGGACATTCCGATATGTTCGGGGCGCTCGTCCTTCCCCCGGCCGATCCGCGGGCGGATATCGGCCTCATCTTCCTCGACCTCGGGGGATACCTCACTATGTGCGGTCACGGGACGATCGGCGCGGTGACCGCGCTCGCCACGCTCGGCGGGATCACAGGTGACGAGGTGACGGTGGACACGCCGGCCGGCCTCGTCCACTGCCGGATCGAGCGGAGCGGAGGCAAGGTGCTGGCGGTCACGTTCCGCAACGTCGAGTCCTTCTATCTGCAAACGGTGGAGATCGACGGGGTCCCGGTCGCGATCTCCTACGGGGGGAACCTGTTTGCCCTCGTCGATGCAGGCAATGTGGGGCTGGCGCTCTCCCAGGAAAATCTCCCGCAGTTGGTAGCGCGCGGCCTGGAGATCAGGGACCGGATAAACGCCGCCCACTCATTCACCTACCCGGGGACAGGAGAAAAGCTAGCGGTGGAGCTGGTCGAGTTCTACACCGAAGGGCCACCGGCGCGCAATGCGGTCGTGTTCGGCCACGGCCAGGTCGACCGCTCTCCCTGCGGAACCGGTACCTGCGCCAAAATGGCCTTCCTCCATGCGCAAGGTGAACTGAGGGTAGGAGAGGAATACCATTACCGCAGCATAATCGACACCGAATTTGTCGGGAGGATCGTAAGCGAGGTCCAGGTGGGGGATACACCAGGGATCGTTCCCGAGGTGCGTGGGTCGGCCTACATTACCGGGTTCGGGACTCTGGTACTGGCGGACGACGATCCGTTCCCCGCTGGCTTCCGATTGACGACATCCTGAAAGGAGAGAAGAAGGGATGACGAGAATCGATTCTCATCCGATTCTGCATGTCTCGCGCGGCGAGCCGTTCCAATTCACGTTCGCCGGAAAATCGCTCACCGCTTATCCCGGAGAGACGATCGCCGCGGCGCTGTTCGCAAACGGGATCCGCATCTTCGGCCACCATCCCAAGGACGGCTCACCCCAGGGCCTGTTCTGCGCCAACGGACAGTGTGCCCAGTGCATGGTGATCGCAGATGGGATACCTGTAAAATCGTGCATGACCAAAGTGAAACCGGGAATGCACGTCGCCCCGCTCGATGGGCTCCCCGTGCTTCCGGAAGTGGATAAGATCCCACCGTTGCGCGAGATAGAGACGATCGAGGTCCCGGTTCTCATCCTCGGCGGCGGGCCAGCCGGGCTGTCGGCGGCGATTGAGCTGGGAAAGCGCGGAGTGAAGGTTCTCATCGTCGACGACAAGCACCGCCTCGGCGGAAAGCTCGTCCTGCAGACCCACAAGTTCTTCGGGTCGTACGACGCCGTC